>NZ_JAFMNJ010000017.1:0-36063 GCF_017859255.1 Vulcanococcus sp. DEBay_Sum29NL08_54 | reverse complement strand
GCTTTCGCCGGTGTGGTCCTCACCGGCTTTGTCCCAGGCCATCGAGGCGCTCCAGCGCACCCAACAGCCCCCCACCAGGCCAGCCGGATCCTGGCCGTGGAGTGAGGCGATCTCGGCCAGGCGCTGGTCCGTGCGCTCCAGTTCCTCCACCACGATCAGCGAGCCTCCGGCTTCGGCGCGGCGGTGCAGCAGGTGATGGACGCTGCGCTGGGAGCGCCAGCGGCCGCAGCTCAGCTGGAAAAAGCTGAGGGCATCCTCAATCGCAAGGGTCACGGCGCTGCAGCAGATGCAGCGATGATCGCAAGCCGTAGTCGTCTCCTGCAGCCGTGCTCAGCGGAGTCCTGGCGGCCTTGGCGGGAGCCCTGTGTTGGACCCTGGCCAGCAGTCTTTGGCGGCGCTTGCCAACGGCCCTCAGCGCCAGCCAGCTCAATCTGCTTAAGAACGCTCTGGCGCTGCTGTTGCTGCTGCCGCTTTTGGGCGCGTCCGGCGTTGGCTCCCGATGGAGCGATCCCTGGGCCTTCTGGCTGCTGGTCGCCAGTGGGGTTCTCGGCATTGCCATTGGCGACAGCCTCTTCTTTGCCGCCCTGCGCCGCATCGGAACCCGGCGCACCCTGACCCTTGATGCGGGCGGTCCCGCGGTGACGGCGCTCTTGGGAATGGCGGCCCTGGCCGAGAGCCCCAGCCTTCTGCAATGGCTGGGGATTGCCCTGATCACAGCGGCCCTGGCTCTGGTGGCAGGCCGTGATGCCGGGGCGCCTCGCTCGCGGGACTGGGGCCTGGGGGTTGCGCTGGCCCTGGGGGCCTTGGCCTGCGGCAGTGGCGGAGCCGTCTTGGCCCGGGCGGCCCTGCGCTCCGGTGCGATCGATCCGCTGCAGGCGGCCGCGCTGCGCCTCTTGGCGGCAACTCTCGTCCTGCTGCCGCTGCTGCCGTCTCTGCTGCAGCGACGTCAGGGGCCGCTCCCGCAGCGGCGGCGTTGGCCCCTGGGGATCCTCGCCACCTTGCTGGGGACCAGCGCCGGGATCGCCCTGCAGCAAACCGCCCTGCAGCAGTTGCCGGGGGCGTTGGCGGTGTCACTCCTGGCGACCGCTCCGGTGATGGCGCTCCCCTTGGCCTCCCTGGAGGGGGACCGCCCCGGCTGGCGAGGCGCCCTGGCGGCCCTGATGGGCCTGGCTGGGGTCAGTTGTGTGGTGGCTTAAGCCGCGCATCGGCCTGCCGTTGTCCCCAGCGCACCAGGTCGGCGATCTCCAGCTGCAGCGCGGGTTTTCCGAGGTCGTTGCCGATGCTGGCCAGCTGGGCTGAGGCCTTGCCCAATTGCTCCACCAGAACGGGAATAAAGGTCGGGTCCACCGCCAGGTTGGGTTGCTGCTCGGCCCAGGCGCTCAGACGGGCCCCCTCCGGTAGGTCTTCCCCTTGGGCGGCCGCCTGTTGCAGGCAGCGCAGGCTATGGGCCAGCAGGCGCAGGTGATGGCGCTCGAAGGCCGGGAGCAGCGTGCTCTCGAGTTCGCTGAGGTCCGCTTCGCTCAGCACGGCGTCAGCCGGAAACCGCAGGCCTGGTTGCCCTCGAGCAGCCAGTGGACCCGATCCACTTGGCAGTCGGGGAAGGTCTGTCTGATCAGCTCCAGTTCCTGATCGCAGACGCAGGGGAATTGCTGGGCGATGGACTGAACCGAGCAGTGGAACTCGCTCAGTACCCAGCTGTCCTGGCCTGGTTCGGCGTGGAACTCGGCGACGTAACCCTCGCGCCGCCGCAGCTCCACCAAGCGCTCCAGCCGTTCCAGGACCGTGCCGGCGCCGATGTGTCTGCGGTAGTCCTCGGCCTTGTCGCTGGCCTGCCGCTCGAGCAGCTCCTCCACCATCCCGCTGGGCAGGTTGGCGGTCATCGAGCTCAGGAGGCCCAGGGCGAAATGTTCGCTGCCGTTGGGGAAGTGTCCGCGTCCATTGCTGGTCAGGCGCCAGCGGTTGCTGGGCCGACCTTGGCCCTCGCTGGTGGGACTGGCTTCCACCAAACCCTCGTCTTCTAAGGAGCGCAGATGGCGCCGCATGACTTGGACCGACACCTGAAGCGCCTCGGCGAGCTGGGCAGCCGTGAGCTCCCCCTGCCGCAACATCAGGCTGAGAGCGGCTTCGCGTGTCGGTGACTGGGCGGAGACGCTCATGTTGGAAAGCGGTCTTCCACACCATGCCACGGCTAAACGGGCGCTGACGAGTGAGCCGAGAAGGCCCTCCCCCCGATTGGCACCGGCAACGCGCAACAATGACCACTCACTGCTGACGGTTCAGGCCTCTATCGTTCACTTACGAAACCCTGGTGTTTCGTAAGTTGTTGATGGACGAGCTGTCAGCCCCGCTGGGCGCCAGTCCTCGCCCGGCACGTCCGTTCCAGCTTTGTCTCTGCGCTCATGTCTGCAGCCCCCTCCCCGTCAGCCAGCGACAGCCTTGAGGTGATCCGCAAGTTTGCGGAGACCTACGCCCAGCGCACGGGGACCTATTTCTGCAGCGATCCCAGCGTGACGGCTGTCGTGCTCGAGGGTCTGGCCCGTCACAAGGACGAGCTGGGCGGCGCTCTGTGCCCCTGCCGCCACTACGAAGACAAGGAGGCCGAAGTGGCGCAGGCCTTCTGGAACTGCCCTTGCGTGCCGATGCGTGAGCGCAAGGAATGCCACTGCATGCTGTTTTTGACCGAGGACAATCCCTTCCGCGGTGAGAACCAGACCATCTCGATGGAAGACGTCAAAGCCCATACGGGCGGTTGAGGCTCACCCATGAGTAACGCTCAGGCCGTTGGTGATTTAGTCAGCCAGCCGTACAAGTACGGCTTCGTCACTGACATCGAAACCGAGAAGATCGCCAAGGGCCTCAGCGAGGACGTGGTGCGTCTGATTTCCAGCAAGAAGGACGAGCCGTCTTTCCTGCTGGACTTTCGCCTGCGGGCCTATCGCCAGTGGCTCCAGATGGAGGAACCGGACTGGGCCGCTTTGGGCTACCCGCCCATCGACTACCAAGACGTCGTTTATTACGCCGCTCCCAAGCAGCAAGAGAAGAAGACCAGCCTCGATGAGGTGGATCCGAAGCTGCTGGAAACCTTTGACAAGCTTGGAATCCCCCTAAGCGAGCAAAAACGGCTGTCCAACGTCGCTGTTGACGCCGTCTTCGACAGTGTCTCGATCGCCACGACCTACAAGGAAAAGCTGGCTGAGCACGGTGTCGTCTTCTGCTCGATCAGCGAGGCCGTCAAGGAATACCCCGAGCTCATCGAGCGCTATCTGGGGACGGTGGTCCCGAGCAACGACAACTATTTCGCGGCGCTGAATTCAGCTGTCTTCAGTGACGGCTCCTTCGTCTTCATTCCCAAGGGCGTCGAATGCCCGATGGAGCTGTCGACCTATTTCCGGATCAACTCGGGAGACACCGGGCAGTTCGAGCGCACCTTGATCGTTGCGGAAGAGGGTGCCTCCGTGAGCTACCTCGAGGGTTGCACCGCCCCGATGTTCGACACCAACCAACTGCATGCGGCAGTGGTGGAACTGGTGGTGCTTGATGACGCCTCGATCAAGTACTCGACCGTTCAGAACTGGTACGCCGGTGATGAGAACGGTGTGGGCGGCATCTACAACTTCGTGACCAAGCGCGGTCAGTGCCGTGGTGCCCGCAGCAAGATCAGCTGGACCCAGGTGGAAACCGGTTCAGCGATCACCTGGAAGTACCCCAGTTGCGTGCTGCAGGGCGCCGATTCGGTGGGCGAGTTCTACTCGGTGGCCCTGACCAACAACATGCAGCAGGCCGACACCGGCACAAAGATGATCCACGTGGGCCCGCGCACCCGCTCGACGATCGTCAGCAAGGGCATCAGCGCTGGGCGCTCGTCCAACAGCTACCGCGGTCTGGTCCAGATCGGACCGAAAGCCACCGGCGCCAAGAACTACAGCCAGTGCGACTCGATGTTGATTGGCGATCAAGCCGCCGCCAACACCTATCCCTATATCCGCTCCCAGCAGCCCCAGGCCGCTGTTGAGCACGAGGCCAGCACCTGCCGTATCTCAGAAGATCAGCTCTTCTATCTGCAGAGCCGCGGCATCGGTTTTGAAGAGGCCGTCTCGATGATGGTCAGCGGCTTCTGCCGCGATGTCTTCAACCAGCTGCCGATGGAGTTCGCCGCCGAGGCGGACAAGTTGCTGGCCCTGAAGCTTGAGGGCTCAGTCGGCTAAGCCCACCGCTGACCCCGGCCCGATGCGGGCCCTTTGTTTCCCTTTCGTCTCCCTTCCCCGTGATTCGCCCTGACGCTCCAGTGCTGCTTGAGATCCGGGATCTCCACGCTCGAGTCGAGGACAAGGAGATCCTCAAGGGCGTCAACCTGACCATCCGTGCCGGCGAGATCCATGCGGTGATGGGCCGCAATGGCAGCGGTAAGAGCACCCTCTCCAAGGTCCTGGCTGGTCATCCCGCCTACACCGTCACCGGCGGCAGCGTGACCTACCGCGGCGAGAACCTGCTGGAACTGGATCCCGAGCAACGGGCCCGCACGGGTGTGTTCCTGGGCTTCCAGTACCCGGTGGAAATTCCGGGGGTGAGCAACCTGGAGTTCCTGCGGGTGGCCACCAACGCGCGCCGCGCCCAGAAGGGTGAGGAGGAGCTCGACACCTTCGCGTTTGAAGACCTCGTTCGTGAGCGTCTGCAGGTGGTCCAGATGGATCCCGCCTTCCTTGATCGCTCGGTGAACGAAGGCTTCAGCGGCGGCGAGAAAAAGCGCAACGAGATCCTCCAGATGGCCCTGCTGGATCCCCTGGTGGCGATCCTCGATGAGACCGATTCCGGCCTGGACATCGACGCCCTGCGGATCGTGGCTGGCGGCGTCAATCAGCTGGCGAGCCCCGACAACGCGACCCTGCTGATCACCCACTACCAGCGCTTGCTCGACGCCATCACCCCGGACTATGTCCACGTGATGGCGGCCGGGCGGATGCTGCGCACCGGCGGCAAAGAACTGGCCCTGGAGCTTGAAGAGCGCGGCTACGACTGGGTGGACCAGGAGCTGGCCGCCTTGGCTGCCGCGGAGGTGGCCTGATGACCGCCAGCCTCAGCGCCCCCACCCAACGGGCAGCTTGGCTGGAGCAATGGCTCTCCCAGCTCCCTGCCGCCTCGGGTGCCCTGGCGGCTGTGCAGCAGCGCGGTCGCGCTGCCCTGGCCCAGCAGGGTGTTCCCTCCTCGCGCAGTGAGGATTGGCGCTTCACCGACCTGAGCCTGCTGCAGGCGCTTCCCTTGGCGGCGGCTCAGCCTGCCCAGCCCACCCTCGCCGCCGGCGGGTCCGTGCTGCGCTTGCAGCTCGATGGCCAAAGCGATCCCCTGGCGGGGGTGACCCTGCCCGCAGGGCTTGAGGTCCTCAGCGAGGCGGAACTGGCCCAAGGGTTGGGCCACACCCTGGCGGCCACGGGCTGTCAGCAGCACTGGCCGGTGGAACTGAACCAGGCCAGCGCCACGCAGGTCCTGGCCCTTCGGGTCAAGAGCCGAGCCTCGGCGGCCCTGGAGCTGGTCAGCGCTAGCGCCGGGGGCATGCTTCCCCTGCGGATCCTGCTGGTGCTGGAGGAGAAGGCCCAGCTGGATCTCTCCCAGCTGATCGAGGCCCGGGCCGCGGGTCTGGTCAGCCTGGTGATCGAGGCCCACCTGGCCCGCAGCGCCCAGCTGCGCCATGGCCTGGTGGCCTTTGGCCAGAGCGATGCCGCCCTGTTCAGTCACATCGCCGTTGAGCAAGAGCCGGAAAGCCAGGCTGCCCTCAGCAACGTGGCTGCGGGTTGGGGACTAGCGCGGCACGAGCCGCGGTTGGTGCAGGTGCAGGGCCAGGCCCACTCGCTCCTGCGCGGTCTGCAGTTGGTGGGCGGTCAGCAGATTGCTGACACCCACAGCTTTGTCCAGTTCTCTGGCCCCGAAGGGGAGCTCGATCAGGTCCACAAGGCGGTGGCCGCCGGCCAGGGCCGCAGCGTCTTCAACGGCGCTGTGCGCGTGCCCCGGGAAGCCCAGCAGACCAACGCCGCGCAGTTGAGCCGCAACCTGCTGCTCTCGGATCGGGCTCGGATCGACACCAAACCCGAGCTTGAGATCGTTGCCGATGACGTCAAGTGCGCCCATGGCGCCACGGTCAGCAGCCTGCAAACCGATGAGCTCTTCTATCTCCAGAGCCGCGGTATTGGCGCGGAGCAGGCCGCCGGCCTGCTGAAGCGCGCCTTCTGCGAAGAGGTCCTGCGCGCCCTGCCGGAGCCCGCGCGCCAGTGGTGCCCCCTGGATCAGCTGGAGCTGGAATCGGCATGAGCAGCTCCTCCAGCCTGATGAGCGTTCCTGCTGTTGATTTGGCCGCCCAGACGCGGCAGGACTTCCCCCTGCTGGCCCAGACGGCCTGCTTGGGGCAGCCGTTGATCTATCTCGATCACGCCGCCACCAGCCAGAAGCCCCATCAGGTCCTGGATGCCCTGCGGCACTACTACGACCACGACAACGCCAACGTTCACCGGGGCGCGCACCAGCTCAGCGCCCGCGCCACCGAGGGCTTTGAGGGGGCTCGGGCCAAGGCTGCGGCCTTCATCGGCGCCTCCAGTCCCAACGAAATCGTCTTCACCCGCAACGCCAGTGAGGCGATCAACCTGGTCGCCCGCAGTTGGGGTGAAGCCAACCTGCGCCCGGGCGATGAGGTGCTGCTGACGGTGATGGAGCACCACAGCAACCTGGTGCCCTGGCAACTGCTGGCGGATCGCACCGGCTGCGTCCTGCGCCATGCCGGCCTGAGCGAGAGCGGTGAGCTCGACCTGGAGGACCTGCGCAGCAAGATCACCGACCGCACGCGGCTGGTGAGCCTGGTGCAGGTCAGCAACACCCTGGGCTGCCTCAATCCGATCAGCCAGGTGGCGGCCCTGGCCCATGCCGCCGGTGCCCTGGTGCTGGTGGATGCCTGCCAGAGCCTTCCCCACCTGCCGGTCAACGTCAAGGAGCTGGACGCCGACTTTTTGGTGGGCAGCTCCCACAAGCTCTGCGGTCCCACGGGGATGGGATTCCTCTGGGGCAGGGAGGCCCTGCTGGAGGCCATGCCTCCCTTCCTCGGCGGCGGCGAGATGATCCAGGACGTCTACCTGGACCACAGCAGCTGGGCTGGGCTACCCCACAAATTTGAGGCCGGCACCCCCGCCATCGGTGAGGCGATCGGTATGGGCGCGGCCCTGGACTACCTCCAGGCCCTGGGTCTCGATCGCATCCATGCCTGGGAGCAGCAGCTCACGGCCCATCTGTTTGAGCGCCTGCAGGCCATCGATGGCCTGACGGTTCTTGGCCCCACGCCGGAGCAGCAGCCGGATCGGGCGGCCCTGGCGGCCTTCCATGTCGAGGGTGTCCACGCCAACGACATCGCTGCCCTGCTGGATTCCGCTGGCATCTGCATCCGCAGCGGCCACCACTGCACCCAGCCCCTGCATCGCCACTACGGCCTCAGTGCCTCAGCGCGGGCCAGCCTGAGCTTCACCACGACGATCGAGGAGATCGATCGCTTCGCGGAGGAACTGCAGGGAACCATCAGCTTCCTGCGCGAGCACAGCTAGGCGGGGCTGAGGACGGCCATGGCCTCGGCCCCGTGGCGTCCTTCCCAGGCCCACTGCCAGCTCCAGCCCGCCTCCTGGGCGATCCCTTCAATGACGCCGCGCTCGGCGGGGTAATCAAAGCGCTGGATGTGGGCGAGCACCGCCTGGCGTTGGTCGGCGCCAAGGGTGCTCCAGCCCTCCACCCGCCCCCCGTAGCGGGCCAGATAGGCCTCTCGGCTTTCCCCGGCTTGGCGGAAGACATCAACCCAGATCAAGCGGCCCCCCGGGGTGATGCGTCTGCGGCATCCCTTTAGCCAGTTGGCCTTGTCCTGGTCCTGCTGGAGGTGATGCACCGCATAGCTGCTGTGGATCACCTCCACCGCCTCGGCCTGCGGCGCGTTGGCCCAGCTCAGCAGATCCTCCGCCAGCCAGGAGCGGGGGAAGGGGGCCTGGCGTAAGGCGGCTTGCGCCAGGGGCAGCACCTCGGCGCAGAGGTCCAGCCCCGTGTAGTGCCCCAGGGGCAACGTCTGCAGCAGCGGTGCCAGCAAGCCAAGATCGCCGCAGCCCAAATCCACCAGGCTGGGGGCCTGGGCCGTTGCGCAGACCTGCCGCAGCACCTGCCCGCAGGCCAGGCTCATGGCCTGGTGCTCCATCAGGTCGTGATCCAACACGGCCCGGTAGGTGGCCCACTGCCGCTGAAACAGGTCCATGACGCCGCCATCCCCCAGCGCCCCAACCCTATTTCTGGCGGTCCTGGGTGGACGCACCGCCAGCAGCCTGATCGAGCTGCATGACGTCCGCTTTGTTGCGGGCCGCTCCATCGAGGACACCATTCCGGAGCTCAAGCGGCAGTGGTTCGGGAGGCGTGAGGGTCTGCACCTGGATGCCTACATGGCGGTGCGGGCGATCGATGGCTGGGCGGTGAGCCTCGGGCGCGAGCCCGCCGCGCCCCGGCCCGAGCGGCTCTGGTTCGTCAACCTGGGCGCCTACCGCCCGGACTCCCTGGCGGAACTGCACCAGTTCGGCCTGGTGGTGGCCCGCTCCCCGCAGGCGGCCAAGGCCGCGGCGAAACGCCAGTGGCTCCACGGCGCGCTGCAGCAGCACAAGGACGACCTCTGCGCCGTGGACGACTGCCTGGCCCTCGAGCAGCTGGAGTTGCTTGGCGGCCAGCGTTGGCATGTCCAGCTCTCCCCTGATCCCGAGGGGACCAGCCAGCCCCAGGTGCCCGATTGGCAGGGCTATCGCCCGATCTGAGCGGGGCCGCAGGGGATGATCGGTGCAGTCAATCGGTAGCCATGAAGATCGACGGCCAGGCCTGGCGCACCATCTGGCTGGAGCCGGGTGGCCGCTCGATCGGGGTCATCGATCAGATCCAGCTGCCGCATCAGTTCACCACCCGCACGCTGCGCAGCTGCGATGAAGCGGCCGAGGCCATCCGCACGATGGTCGTGCGCGGCGCCCCCCTGATCGGTGTCACCGGGGCCTACGGCCTGATGCTCGCCCTGCAGGTCGACCCCAGCGATGCCTCCCTGGCGGCGGCCTTTGATCAGCTCAATGCCACCCGCCCGACGGCGGTCAACCTGCGCTGGGCTCTGGAGCGTGTTCGTGATCGGGTGGCGCCGCTGCCCCCGGCTGAGCGGGCCGAGGCGGCCCAGGTTGAGGCCGGCGCCATCGCCGATGAGGACGTCGCCATGTGCGAGGCCATCGGCGAGCACGGCCTGGCGCTCTTCCAGAAGCTGGCGGCCGCTCGGCCCGGTCAGACCCTCAATGTGCTGACCCACTGCAATGCCGGTTGGTTGGCCACGGTGGATTGGGGCACGGCCCTGGCGCCGATCTACAAGGCCCACCGCGCTGGCCTGGACATTCATGTCTGGGTGGATGAGACCCGCCCCCGCAACCAGGGCGCCTCGCTCACGGCCTATGAGCTCGGCCGCGAAGGGGTGCCCCACACCGTCATCGTCGACAACGCCGGCGGCCACCTGATGCAGCACGGCCAGGTGGATGCCGTGATCGTCGGCACCGACCGCACCACCCGCCGCGGCGACGTCTGCAACAAGATCGGCACCTACCTCAAGGCCCTGGCGGCGCGGGACAACAACATCCCCTTCTATGTGGCCCTGCCGGCCTCGACGATCGACTGGTCCATCGATGACGGCGTCGCCGAGATCCCAATCGAGGCCCGCAGCCCCGAGGAAGTCACCCACATTCAGGGCCGCAGCCCCGAGGGGGCGATCACCACGGTTCAGCTCAGCCCTGACGGCAGCCCGGGCTTTAACCCCGCCTTTGATGTCACCCCAGCGCGTCTGGTCACGGCGCTGATCACCGAGCGGGGTGTGGTCGCCGCCAGCGCCGCCGGCCTCCAGGAGCTCTACGGCGATGTCTGATCTGGATCTGCGCGAGCAACTGGTCGACTGCGCCCGGCGCATGCAGGCCAGCGGCATCAACCAGGGCACCTCCGGCAACCTCTCGGTGCGCATCGCCGGCGGGATGCTGATCACCCCCAGCTCCCTGCCCTATGAGCAGATGCAGCCCAGTGACCTGGTGGCGCTGGATCTCAAGGGGGAGCCCCTGTTCATCCCGGCCGATGGCCGCCCCCAACGGCGGCCCTCCTCGGAGTGGCGGCTGCACGCCGATGTCCTGGCGAGCCGGCCGGAGGTGCAGGCGGTGCTGCACTGCCATTCGATCCACGCCACAGCCCTGGCCTGCCATGGCCGTGACATCCCCCCCTTCCACTACATGACGGCGGTGGCCGGTGGCCATGACATCCGCTGCGCCCCCTACGCCACCTTTGGCACCCAGGAGCTCTCCGATGGGGTCGTTCAGGCCCTCGAGGGACGGCTGGCTTGCCTGATGGCCCAGCACGGTCAGGTGGCGGTGGGCCCCACCCTCGACAAGGCCCTGGCCCTGGCGGTGGAGGTGGAGACCCTGGCGCGGATCTACCTGCAGGCCCTGGCCCTCGGCGAACCACCTCTGCTGAGTGGGGAGCAGATGGAGCAGGTGCGCCACCAGTTCCGCACCCTGCTCTACCGGGCCTCCTCGAGCTCGGGCAGCTGAGCGATCCAGAGCCCCGCGGCCCCGGCCAGCAGCATCACCGCTGCGCAGACCAGGGTCCAGACCGGTAGCCCCCAGCCGGCCACGGCCAGGGGGGCCACCACCGTGATCACCCCACCGGAGAGCAGGGGCTGCAGCAGCAGTTGCTTGAGCGAAAAGGCCGGCAGGGCGTCGCTGTGATTCTCCGGATCCGCCATCCGCAGCAGCAGCAGGCCGGAGGCGGCGACGCCGGTGGCCTGGCCAAATTCCACCAGGGCCCGCTCAAACCAGTCCTTGGGCAGCAGCTTCGGCGCGAGCCAGAGGCAGATCAGCAGATTCCAGCTCAAGCCAGCTCCCGCCAGCAGGGTGATCGGTAGCCAGTTGGCCTGGAGTAACTGCAGGTTCAACCCCGCGGTGGCTGAGGCGATCAAGAGATCGGCCGCCAGGGTGCTCACTTCGCTTTGGATTGGGGTCGAGGCCCACTGGCTGTGCTCGCTGCGCTCCAGCAGCCAACGCACCAGCAGCGACCCCAGGATCGCCAGCGGGAACACCGGTAGGGCCTGACCCACCGTGGCGACGCCGCCCCCGATCCAGCCCGTCCCCAGCCGCAGCAGCAGTTGCAGCAGCCAGCCGATGGCCACGGCGATGCCCACCAGGCCCAGGTTGCAGAGCCAAGCCGCCCAGGGATTGCTCGGGCCCTCGGCCCCGCTCGCCGCCGCTGGAGCGACCTGGATTGCTTCCGGCGCCAGGTCCGCCACCAGCCATCCCCGTGCCCGACCGAGCACCACCACCAGTCCCCCCACCAGGGTCGAGGACAGCAGGCCAACGGTGGCAAGGGCCAGACCCAGGTCCTGGCCGCTCTCAAACCCCAGGGCCGCATAGCTCGCCCCCATGGCCGCAGCGGAGCCATGCCCCCCCTCAAAGGCCACCTCGATCAGGCAGGCCATCACCGGGCTGAAGCCCAGCAGGGGCTGCAGCACCAGCAGCACCGCCAGCCCGGCCACCACGTACTGACCGAAGGCCAGCACCAGCGCCAGGGAGACATGGCCGCCCACGGGCTTCAGCACGCCCGAGAGCTTGGGCAGCGGCTTGCCCAGCATCAAGGAGCCGAAGACCAAGGTGAGCAGCACCAGGGGCAGTTGGGCCCAGAGCTCCATCAGGTGCTCGGGCAGCAGCGGGAAGGGCCCCTTGGGGGCGACCAGTAGACCCAAGACGCCCGCGACCAGGGCCTCGGGAATGCCCCAGAGCTGCAGCTGTAGCCGCCGGCCAATGGCTCGGCCCGTCGCCAGGATTCCCGCCAGAACACCCCCCGCCAGGACGAGCCAGCTGATCCCATCGACGAGGTCAGCGCTCCAGAGTCCCGGCAGAAGCTCAGCCATTACAGGGCGAAGTGCGCGCGGAAGAAGGCCTCCGTCGCCTCCAGGACCTCAATTTGGGTGCTGCCCTTGCGGAAGCCGTGGCCCTCTTCCGGGAACAGGCGCACCTCCACCGGGATGCCCTTGTTGCGCAGGGCCTCGGCCATCCGCTCGGTTTGCTCCGGGGGGACCACCACGTCCTCGAGGCCCTGGAAGAAGATCACCGGGCAGCTCATGCGTTCGGCATGGTTCAACGGTGAGCGGGCGGCGTAGAGCGCGCGTTGCTCGGGCCACGGGCCCACCAGGCCATCGAGGTAGCGGGCCTCAAAGCGGTGGGTGTCCTCCGCCAGGGCACTCAGGTCGGCCACGCCGTAGCGGCTGGCACCGGCAGAGAAGCAGTCGGTGAAACAGAGGGCCGCCAGGGTGGTGAACCCCCCGGCGCTGCCCCCTTCGATCGCCACCCGTTTGGGGTGGGCCTGCCCCTGCTCGATCAGGGCCTGGGCCGCAGCGGCGCAGTCCGCCACATCCACGACGCCCCACTGGCCGTTGAGTCGTTCGCGGTAGGCCCGGCCAAAGCCGGTGGAACCGCCGTAGTTCACATCCACCACGCCCCAACCGCGGCTGGTCCAGAACTGAATGGCCAGGTTCAGGCCCGTGCGGGCCATGGCGGTCGGGCCGCTGTGGCTCTTCACCAGCAGGGGCGCCTCGCTGTGGCCACCGCCGGTTGGCGGGTAGTACCAGGCCTGGGTGGCCTGGCCGCCGTGGCCGTCAAACCACAGCTCTTGGGGCTGGCTGATGGCCTCCTGTGCAATCGGGCAGGGGGCCGCTGGTTGATGCCGCCAGCTCCCGGTCTTCAGGTCGAGCTCCAGCAGGCCCGAGGGGTGGGTGGGGCTGCTGGCGATGCAGGCCAGTTGGCCCGCCTGGGCGCAGAGCCCCGCCAGATCACTGCAGGGTTGCTCGAGCGGCCGCCAGCTTTGGTCCTTGAGCTCCCCGAGCTCCCAGCGGCCCTGCCGGCAGGCGAGGGCCAGCAGGCGCTCACCATCCCAGGCATGGGTGCTCATGCCAAAGACCCACTGGGGCATGGCGAATTCGGCCTGCTCGTGCAGCAGGGGCTGCCAACGGGGCGTCTCCAGCGCGTCCTGCTCGGCTGCGGACCAGCGCTCGAGGTTCCAGAAGCCGCTGCGGTCATTGGCCACCACCAGGTCGCGTCCGGCCCAGATCGGCTGAAAGACCGAGATGGCTTGGTGATCCTCGGGAGCGCTGCCGGCGACGCGCCGGCCGGGGCCCAGCTGGCCGGAGGCCTGAACGTCCGCCAGCCAGAGGCTGCTGCAGTCCCAGGGCATGGCCGGCTGCTGCCACTCCACCCAGGCCAGCCGCGCTCCATTGGGGCTCAGGGCGGGATAGCCGCAGAAGTCCGCGGCCTGATGGAGCTCGACCAGCTCCCCGCCGGCCAGGGGTAGCGCCACCAGGTGGTCTTGACCGTCGCGCTCCAGAACGCCAATCCAGCGGTCCCGCTGCCGGTCGATCAGGCCGCCACCGAGGGCCCCCTCAAAACGCTTGCCCTGGGGCGTGAGCAGTCGCTGCGGTTCGGCCCCCGGTTGATCGAGATCCAGCCGCCAGAGGCAGCGGTCGGCGTCATGGACGAACACGGCCACGGCCTCTCCATTGGCGCGCCGGCCGATGGCGCAGGGGCCGCCGCCGTACTCATGGACGCGGCAGCGCAGGTTCCAATCCCCCGGGGTGCATTCGCGGGGCTCCTGCCCCTGGGCTGCGCGCCCCATCAAGGTGGTGCGCCCCTGTTCGTGGGGACGCTGCTCGAGCCAATAGAGCGCCCCATCCAGCAGCACGGGCTCTTTCAGGCTTGGGGTTTTCCCCAGCACCACCTCGGCGGAGAGGGGAGTGAGCGTGGCTGGTGGGGACAGGCTCAACGGAACAGGCCGATTAGGCCTCCTAGAATCGCTGTTCGCAACGCCGTTGAGGACAGGTCTTGGCCAATAGCTTCGCCAAGTTGGCGCGCTCGGCTGAGCTCTCGGGACGCCTGCAGGTGTCTAAGGAGCCCATCGAGAACCCTCCCTACGACATCCACAAGCTGGGTGATGAGGTCCTGCGCGAGCCGGCGCGACGCATCGGCAAGGTGGATGACGCGGTGCGCAAGCTGGCCACCGACATGCTCGTCAGCATGTACGCCGCCAAAGGCATCGGTCTGGCCGCTCCCCAGATCGGCGTGAATCAGCAGTTGCTGGTGATTGACCTGGAGTTGGAGGATCCCAGCAGCCCTCCTTTGGTCTTGATCAACCCGGAGATCACCTCCGTCGGCGGCGGGCTCTGCACCTATGAAGAGGGTTGCTTGAGCATCCCCGGGGTCTATCTGGATGTGGTGCGCCCCAGCGTGGTGGATGTCAGCTACCGCGATGCCTTTGGCCGTCCCAAGCGGATGAAGGCCGATGGCCTGATGGCCCGCTGCATCCAGCACGAGATGGATCACCTCAACGGGGTGCTCTTCGTCGATCGGGTCACCGACGAGGAGAAGCTCGTCGAGGGCCTCAATGAAAAGGGCTTTAATCGCTCCGACGTTCACACCATCGCCTGAGCCTTCGAGATGCCGATGAAACCCCTGGCGGGACTGTTTCTCGCCCTGGCTTGCGTGCTGGGTATTGCAGCCACTGGCTCGGTCTTCGAGTTGGCCTACGGCGACCCTGAGCTGGGGGTCAAGACCACCGGCACGATCTTGGGCCTGGCCCTGCCGGGAACGCTGATCAGCCTCCTGGTGGCGATCCGGATCAATAAGCCGGCCTGAGGGACTGGCGCCGCTGGCGATCACTTTTACGATCAGCCCCTGCCAACCCAAGCGACTCTGTGTTTTCTCTGGTCCGATCCCTGGCTGCCCTGCTTCCGCTTGCCGGCCTGATGGCTGGCGGCGTGCAGGCCAAAGCGTTGTTTGACGCTGTGGAGGTGGACCAGACCAAGTTCGTCATCGTCGCGGCTCCGATCGGCACCGGCGAGCGGGCTCAGCTGAACATCTACGAACAGCGCAAGGACACCCGGCCCTGCTTTGCCCTGGCCGAGGAAGGGCCGGTCAAGGTCGATCCCCTGCTCTCCAGTTTTGACTTCACGGGGATCTGCAGCCGTTACATCGACGGCAATGGCTATTCCCTGCGGGTTGGGGAGGAGGACCTCGCCAGCACCTACCGCATCAGTGTTGTGCGCGAGAAGGGGGACAACGTGCTGATGGCGTTCCCCTCCAAGCCGAGTGCAGGGCCGGAGATGGTGATTGCCCGCAGCGGCGGCCACAGCCAAAACACCGACTACCTGCTGCTCCAGCCCGAGCCGGGCTGGAAGTTGATGCGGCGCCAGTTCGGTGGACGCAACCTGGGGCACGTGTACATCTACCGGGACAGCTGGCCGGTGGCGGAGCAGCCCGCGACCACCGGTGATCAACCAGCGCCTGAGGCTCCTGTTCCAGGGCTCTGGTGAAGAGCACTTGCTACCATCTTCAAACTGCAAAATTCCTAGATCGGTTTTATGACCCAGGTCACCGTCGGCGAGAACGAGGGCATTGAGTCGGCGCTGCGCCGCTTCAAGCGCCAGGTCTCCAAGGCCGGGATCTTCGCCGATCTCAAGCGCCTGCGTCACCACGAGACCCCCGTCGAGAAGTACAAGCGCAAAGCCCAACAGCGCCGCCGCCGCCGCTGAGCCTCGGCTTCAGCCCAAGCGTCCCTGCGGGAATCGGTAGAAACACCGATTCCCGCTTTTTCATGGCTACCAATGATGGAGAAGGTCTCCGTCGAGGTGCGCTGTGAAGCAGTTAATCAGTGCCATCAACCGCTGGTTTGGCAAGAGCGTGGGCAATGCCTTCGGCAATCCCCTCGAGGAGCGGCAGCACCTGCCCCCCAACGTGGGCGTTCAGCCCTATCGCGATACCCCGCCCCACAAGCACTAGGCCGTAAAGCTGCGGTAGGTCAGGGCCTCGGCCACGGCTTGGGGCCCGACCTGATCGTCGTCGTTGAGATCCGCGATCGTTCGGGCCACGCTCAGCAGCCGCTGACCGCTGCGGGCTGAGAGCGCCCGAGCGGCCATGACCTGCTCCCAAAGGGCCAGCGTGTCCTGGCTGAACGCGCCCGTATCGCGCAGGTCGCGGGCGCTGAGCCTGTGGTTGCTCCCTGCACCTGGATTGCGCTGCTTCATGCGCAGGCGCGCCTGCTGGATGCGCTGGGAGGCGGAGGCTGTCGATTCCGGGGGCCTCCGCTCGCTGGAGGCGCTGTAGCCCTGCCGCAGGACCTGCGCGGGCACCCGTTGCATCACGACCTGGAGGTCGATGCGATCGAGCAACGGGCCCGAGAGGCGGCCCCAGTAGCGCTGGCGCTCGGATGTGGTGCAGCTGCAGTCGTGCTCCGGGTCGCCGTACCAGCCGCAGGGACAGGGGTTGGTGGCGGCCACCAGGCTGATGCAGCAGGGGTAGTGGAGCTGCTGCTTGGCCCGGCTGAGCCGGAGGGTTCCCTGCTCGAGCGGTTGCCGCAGTTGATTGAGCACATCGCGGCGGAACTCCCCCAGCTCATCGAGAAAGAGCACGCCCCGGTGGGCCAGGGCCAATTCACCCGGCCTTGGGCAACTGCCGCCGCCCAGGAGTGCCGCGCTGGAGCAGCTGTGGTGCGGGCTGCGGAAGGGCCGGGTGCGGATCAATCCGCCCAGCTGCTCCAGTTCACCTGCCACCGAATAGAGCTGGGTGATCTCCAGCTGCTCCGCTGGGCTGAGGGGCGGCAGCAGTCCGGCCAGGCTCTGGGCCAGCAGGGTTTTGCCGCAACCGGGCGGGCCGACCAGCAGGAGGTGATGGCCCCCGGCCGCGGCGATCTCCAGGGCCCGCCGGCCGTGGGCCTGGCCCTGGATCTCCTGCAGGTCCACGGGAATCGGCGTGGGCTGTGGTGTGTCGCTTGAGGGCTGCAGCGGGCCGGGGCTGTAGTCCGGCTGCAGTGCCTCGAGCGCTTCGCACAGGCTGCTGATTGGGCGCACCTCCAGGCCGCTGACCAAGCGAGCCTCAGGGCCGTTGGCCTGGGGGACCAGCAGGGCCCGGGCCCCCGCCCGCTGGGCGGCCAGGGCGATGGAGAGGGCGCCGCGGATCGGTCGCAACTGGCCATCGAGACCCAGCTCCCCGCAACACCAGATCCCCTCCAGTCGCGCGGGCTCGAGCTGCCCGCTGGCACAGGCCAGGGCGAGGGCGATGGGGAGATCAAAGCTGGGGCCCTGTTTGCGCCGGTCGGCCGGCGCCAGGCTGACGATCACCCGCGAGAGGGGCAGCCGTAGGCCGCTGTTGCGCAGGGCGGAGCGCACCCGCTCCCTGGATTCCTGAACGGCTGCATCGGCCAGACCGACGATCACTAGGGCCGGGAGTCCCGGGGCGAGATCCACCTCGACCTGGACGGGATAGGCCTCGATTCCCGCTAACGCGGCGGTGCTTGATCGTGCCAGCATCGGCTCATGGACAGCGCTCTATAGACGTTCCACCGCTGTTTCACCAGCCCATGGCCGACGCCGCTGACCTCGCCAGCAACGACACGATTTTTGGCCGCATCCTGCGGGGGGAGATCCCGTGCGATCAGGTCTATGCCGATGAGCAGTGCCTGGCCTTCCGCGACGTGGCTCCGCAGGCACCGGTGCACGTCCTGGTGATCCCCCGCGAGCACATCGTCAACCTGGCGGAGGCCGAGGCCAGCCAGGAGCAGTTGCTGGGCCATCTGCTGCTGGTGGCCGCCAAGGTGGCCAAGCAGGAGGGACTGAGCGGTTTTCGAACGGTGATCAATAGCGGTGAGGAGGCCGGCCAGACCGTCTTTCACCTGCATGTGCACCTGATTGGTGGCCGTCCCTTGGCTTGGCCTCCAGGCTGAGTTCCCAGCGGCGAGAATGACGGCATCTGAACGCCGTCATGAATCCCCTGCAGGCCTTCCGCCGTCAGCTCATCAAGCTGCAGCGGCTGGCGCAGCCCTATTTCCTTCCCGTCGAGGAGACCAGCGGTTGGCAGTTTCTGCTGCTGATCGTTGCCCTGCTCGCGGTGGTGGCCGGCAGCACCCTGCTGCTGCTCAGCGGGGTGCTGGCCCTCAGCGGTGCGCTGATCCCCGAGTTCCAGGCCCGCTTCCTGCCGGGGGTTCCCCAGCAGATCGCCGCCCTCTGGGCGAGCCCGGCCGGCCCCATCTTGATGGTGCTGTTTGCCGCAGGGATCGGCAGTTTTGTCTCCCTGCGCAGCAAGTTGCGTCAGGGGCGCTGGCTCCCCTGGGTGCTGCTGGGGGTGATCACCCTGTTGATCCTGGTGATCAACGGCATCAACGTCGGCATTAGCTACGTCGCCCGCAACGTTGAAAACGCACTCGTCACCTACAAGGTCGAGGAGTTCTGGCAGATCGTCGCGATCTATGCCTTTTGCCTGGTGCTGGCCCTGCCGATTCGGGCTCTGCAGAGCTATCTGATCCCCCGCTTGGGTTTGCTCTGGCGGGAGTGGCTCAGTGGTCGCCTGTTGCGCCGCTATCTGACCAATCGGGCCTACTACGTCCTCAATCCCAATGATGAGGCGGCTGAAGAGATTGATAACCCGGACCAACGGATTTCCCAGGACACCGCGAGTTTCACCGGCACCAGCCTGAGCGTCAGCGTTGAGGTGGTCTCCGCTGTCTTGACCTTCCTGAGCTTCATTGTGGTGCTCTGGACGATCAGCTCCACCCTGGCCCTGTGGCTGCTGATTTATTCCCTGGGCGGCACCGCCGTGATCGTCTTCGCCAGCCGCAAGCTGGTGGCCCTGAACTATGACCAGTTGAGGCTGGAGGCGGACTTCCGCTACGGCCTGGTCCACATTCGGGACAACGCCGAGTCGATCGCCTTCTACCGCGGTGAACAGCAGGAATCACGGGAGGCAGAGCGCCGCCTGGGTGGCGCGATTCAGAACTACAACAAGCTGATTGTTTGGGAGGCGCTGATCAGCGTGATTCAGCGCTCCTATGACTACTTCTCTCGCTTTTTGCCCTGGCTGGTGATCGCTCCGATTTACTTCGCCAAGGAGGTGGATTTCGGCGTCTTTGCCCAGTCCGGTATTGCTTTCTCCCAGGTGTTGTTCTCGGTGAGTTTCATCGTGAACAACATCGATCGCCTGGCGGCCTTCTCAGCGTCCATCAGCCGACTGGAGGGGTTCCAGGGCAAGGTCGAGGCCATCAGTGAGGTCAACGCTGAGCAGCAGCGCTTGAGCGAGGAGCAATCCAGCACTGGGGCCTCGGGTTCCCTGTTGGTGCGCCACGTGGATCTGGTGCCCCCCAACAGCGATCGGCGTCTGATTGAGGACCTCAGCTTGGAGGTGGGGCCGGGGCAGCGGGTGCTTGTCGTGGGCCCCAGCGGTTGCGGCAAGACCTCGTTCCTGCGCCTGGTCAGTGGCCTTTGGCCCGCTGCCCGCGGTGAGGTCCAGCGCCCACCCCACCAGGAGTTGCTGTTCATCCCCCAGAAGCCCTACATGATTTTGGGCAGCCTGCGGGAGCAGCTTTGCTATCCCCAGGAGCCCCAGCGCTTCAGCGATGAGCACCTCCGCAGCGTCCTCAACGAGGTGCGGCTGTCGGCCTTGGTGCAGCGCTACCCGGATTTCGACATCAAGCAGGACTGGCCGCGGCTGCTGTCCCTGGGTGAGCAGCAGCGCCTGGCGTTCGCCCGCTTGCTGCTGAATTCCCCGCGCTTTGTCGTGCTGGATGAGGCCACCAGCGCCTTGGACGTGGCCACCGAGAAGCACCTCTATGAGCTGCTCTCCCAACGGGAGATGGCCTTCGTGAGCGTGGGTCACCGCCCTAGCCTCAAGAGCTTCCACGACCTGGTGCTCGAGCTCGATGGCCAGGGGGGATGGAAGCTGATTCCCGCCACCAGCTATGACTTCAGCCAAGGAGCCTGATCCGACGATGTCCGAGACGCCCGAGGTCCCTGCGACCAGCGCCACCACCAACGACGCTCCTGCCTTTGGTTGGAGTGGCTACGCCGAGCGGGTGAACGGTCGCTTCGCGATGGTTGGTTTCGTGGCGATCCTCGTGGTCGAGGCGCTCAGTGGGGAGACCTTCCTGCGCTGGGCTGGTTTTGTGGGCTGAGGTTCCCTTAGGGAATCTCCAGGAGATCGATCTGCCAGAGCCCGCCGCGGCTGACCTCCACCGCCAGCACGCGCCCATCGGCACTGAAGCTGACCTGGCGCGGAACCCCGGCGGGCTCCATCGGCAGTAGCTGCGTGGCCTGGAGGCTGCGCTTGTAGAGCACCAATTCCGTGCGGTCCTCCCGTTGGCGCACGACCGCTAGCCGTTCAGCGTTTTGATCGACCGCAACGCTGATCGGCAGAGCATCGGGTCGATTCAGCCCCGGTAAGGGGACCGGGTTGCGGCGGTTGACGTCGATCAGCTGCACCTGCACGCGCCCATTGCCGCGGGCGGCGATCAGGGCTAGCCATCCCCCGGCCAGCGAGGGGCTCCGGCCCTGCCCCAGTTGGTTGAGCTGCTGGTTCAGTCCCGGTAGGGGGCGCAGACGTCCGCCAGCACAGCCGCTGAGCAGCAGCAGCGTCGCGCCAGCACTGAGCAGAAGACGGATCAAGGCTCGACTCCTGGCCCGCCGCCGCTCTCGCGCTGCCCTGGGGCGAGGTCCGGCTCCAGCAGTCCGCTGAGGTCGTAGATCTGCAGTCGGGTGCTGCCCTGGGAGGTGAGCTCCACCGCCAGTTGACGGGCATCGGGGGCCAGGCTGAGCCGCCTGGGTTCGGCGTTGCCCGGCAGGAAGAGGGGCTGCAGTGCTCCGCTGGCCCGATCTTCAATCACCGCCTCCCGGCGCGCCCCCCGCTGGATCAGCAGGGCGAGGTAACGGCCGTTCCAACTCAGGGAGGGGGAGCTGTGGGGTTGATGCCGCTTCAGGTGGCGCAGGGGCAGAACTTTGCCGCTCCGCCGTTCCTGCAGCAGGACGGTGGTGCGCCCGCCGCGCTCCACCAGGGAGGCCAGAAGGCGACCATCGCCGCTCAGCGCTGGTTGTTCGCGGTTCTCAGCGCCGTTGAGCCCCAGGGGGCTGGCGCTCTGGCGGCGCAGGCCGCAGCCGCCGATGGCCAGCAGCAAGCCAGCCAGCACCAACGCTTTGGCGGGCAAGGGCCTCAGTCGTCGAAACGGGAGCTGTTGTCGCGAGGGGCACCGCCAGCGGCGGGGCGAACGGGACGGAACTCAGCGTCACTCACGCCGGAGTCTGCGTCAGGTTTCGCTGCCGTGGCTTGATAAGGAGCGCCCTGGGGAACGCCGGGATTGCTGGGGCTGCGGCTGGTCCGCGTCAGGTTTTGCTGCGGTGGCCTGATAGGGCGCGCCCTGGGGAACGCCGGGATTGTTGGGGCTGCGGCTGCCTTCAGGAGCGGGGGAGCCCATGGGGCTGCCGCGCCGGCTGGAGCGGGGCATCTCCTCGGGCCGGCTGTTGGGGCGGCTGCCGCGGCGCATCTCCTCGCGGCCTTGGCGGCGGCTGCCGAATTCCGCTGAGCCGGCTTGGGCTCCACCGGCGCGGAAGCGGCTGGACTGTTCGGGTTCGCGCGCTGGGCGTGCCGATCGGTCCTGACCCTGCCAGTCATCGCGGGAGGCGGCCCGCTCGGGGATGGCTGCTCGGGCTGGACGACGGGGGCGGTAGAAGTCGTCTTCTTCACGCTCGCCGTAGCTGTCGTCGCGGGAGCGAATCCGACGCCGAAGCGGCTGGGGATCGTCGAAACGATCGGCGTCATCACGGAAATCGCGACCACCACCCATGCGGGGCCGGGGCGCGGGTTCCTCGTCGTCGTCGAAGTAGGACGAGCGGCGGGCCTGCTCCGTCGTCACGCCACGCAGCCGAACGCTCTCGTAGCCGAAGAAGACGGTGGTAGCGGCCAGCAGGAACTGACCGAACTGGAGGATCGGATCAAGGCGCCAGCCTTGAAAAAAGAGAATGCCGCCGCAGAGAAGCCCAACGGCGGCAAAAAACACGTCGTAGTCGCGCGCCAGAGCCGGCTTGAAGCTCCTCATGAAGTAGAGGAGAGCCCCGCCGACGGCCAGCACGATCCCGACAATGCTGGCCCAATTCAGGCTGGCGTTAACCACAGATCGATTTGCCCTTTCAGGTCACTGTAGGCCCGGCGTCGAGGCCAGCAGCTGCCGCAGCAGTCCCGCAGAGGGATCAGAGCTTGCGATCAACGCGGTCGTTCTGGCTGATCAGGATCACGGCGGCTGCCACAGGGATGACCACGATCACGGCGCCCCAGACAAGGCTGCTCAGAAAATTGGCGAGGGAAGGGGTCATGACAGTGCCGAATCCGCGGGCAATCCTAGGCAGTGATGGCAACTTCCTACGATTGCGGAGCAGCTGCTTAGAGCTTTGTGACGGGACCCGATGGCTCCAGCCTGGAACTGCTCCGTCTGGTGCTGCCCCCCTTCACCATGGGCCTGGGCCTGTTGCTGTCGGCTTGGACCCTGCTGTTCCTGTTCCGGATCGTCCTGACCTGGTATCCCCAGGTCGATCTCAGCCAGGGTGTCTTGCGGATCGTGGCCGTCCCGACTGAGCCGGTTCTGGCGCTGAGCCGCAAGCTGATTGCGCCGATTGGCGGCGTCGATGTCACCCCGGTGATCTGGGTCGGACTGGTCAGCCTGATCCGCGAGCTGCTGGTGGGTCAGCAGGGCCTCTTGACCCAGATGGTGATGCGCCTGAGCGTGCTGCCGGCCTAGCCGTTCGGCAGCATCTCCTGCTCCACGAACTTGGTGTGGACGTCGCCGGAGATGAATTCCGGGCGCTCCAGCAATTGCAGGTGGAATTCGATCGTGGTGGGAATGCCGGTGACGGCGCATTCCGCCAGGGCGCGCTTGAGCCGCTTGAGGGCGTGGTCGCGATCCTTACCCCAGACGATCAGCTTGCCGATCAGGGAGTCATAGAAGGGTGGGATCTCATAGCCCGTGTAGACGTGGCTATCGAAACGGACGCCTGGGCCGCCGGGGGGAAGCCAGCCGGTGATCTTGCCGGGGGCGGGCCGGAAGTTCTGGCGCGGGTCCTCGGCGTTGATGCGGACCTCGATCGCATGGCCCGTGAGTTTGATCTCCTCTTGGCTAAAGGAGATGGGCTCGCCGCCGGCGATCCGCAGCTGCTCGGCAATCAGGTCGACCCCGCTCACCATCTCGGTGACGGGATGCTCCACCTGGATCCGGGTGTTCATCTCCATGAAATAGAAGTTGCCGGTGCGATCCACCAGGAACTCCACGGTGCCGGCGCCCTCGTAGCCGATGGTGCGGGCTGCCGCGACCGCTGCGTCTCCCATGCGGCGACGCAGCTCAGCATTGATGGCGACGCTGGGGGCCTCTTCCAGCAGTTTTTGGTGGCGCCGCTGAATCGAGCAGTCCCGCTCCCCGACGTGGACGACGTTGCCGTGGCGGTCGGCCAGCACCTGCACTTCGACGTGCCGGGGCCGGTCGATGAATTTCTCCATGTAGAGGCCGGGGTTGCCAAAGGCGGCTTCCGCTTCGCCCTGGGCGGCCTTGAAGAGGTTGTCGAGTTGGTCCGCTGAGGGGACCAGGCGCATCCCGCGGCCACCGCCACCGGCGGTGGCTTTGATCATCACGGGATAGCCCATGGATTCCGCCAGGGTCCTGGCTTCATCCACGTTCTCCAGCAGCCCTTCACTGCCGGGGATGGTGGGAACGCCCACCTTCTGCATGGTGGCCTTGGCCGTGGACTTGTCGCCCATCGAGCGGATGGAGTCCGGCGAGGGCCCGACAAAGGTCAGGCCGTGGTCAGCGCAGATCTCGGCGAACTTGTCGTTTTCCGCCAGGAAGCCGTATCCGGGGTGGATCGCATCGGCACCCCGGGAGGTGGCGGCCGCCAGGATGTTGGGGATATTGAGATAGCTCTTGCTGCTGGGTGCATCGCCGATGCAGACCGCTTCATCAGCGAGCTGGACGTGCAGGGCGTTGCGGTCGACCGTGCTGTAGACGGCGACGGTGGGGATTCCTAATTCCCGGCAGCTGCGCAGGATCCGAAGAGCAATTTCGCCGCGGTTGGCGATCAGCAGTTTGCCGATGGGCATCCAGTGGCAGTCCGGCGAATCCGGCAGGGCGGGCCGGGTGGACTGTATCAGTGATGACTGGGCCCATCCCCTTGCTGGGCGGGGTCAGGCGATGGGTATATTGCCTGGGCAGTGCATCAGTGCTGCACCCCTCACGCCACCGTTTTTCGGTGGTGGACTCCCCCCGAGATTCCAGACCAGGACTTCGTTTTGGCTTGGACGCTCACTACCACGCGGATGTGGTGGAATTGGTAGACACGCACGTTTGAGGGGCGTGTGACTTCGGTCTTGCGAGTTCAAGTCTCGCCATCCGCATCGTTCAGAGCTCCGCAGCGTGAAGCCTGCCGCCGCTGAGCCCAATCCACACGGCGATGCCTGCATCGTCCTGGTCTGCAATGGACCTGGTGAGCTGGCCACCTGGGTGCGGCCCCTGGCCCAGCGGTTGCACCGTGAGTTGCCCCTGCGGCCCCTGACGCCTGGGGCGCCGATGGCCCTGCAGTTGGTCTTGGTGCCCTGCCCCAATGCCACGGGCATTGAGCACCAGGTGGCGGATCGGATGGGCTTGTTTGAGCGGATCAGTCCGGCCAAGCGCTTCTGGAGCCTGTTGCTCAGGCCCCAGCGCTTGGGCCGTTGGCCCCGTCGTGGCGTTGTGGTGTTCCTCGGGGGCGATCAGTTCTGGACCGTGCTGCTCTCAGCGCGCCTGGGCTATCGCCACATCACCTATGCCGAATGGGTGGCGCGCTGGCCCCGCTGGAACGACCGGATTGCGGCCATGGGGCCGGCGGCGGCGGATCGCCTGGCGCGGCGTTGGCAACCGCGCTGCCAGGTGGTCGGTGACCTGATGGCGGATCTCTCGGAGGCCGCGCGCTCGGAGCGCCCCTTGCCCCAGGGGGAATGGGTGGCGTTGATGCCCGGTTCCAAACGCGCCAAGTTGCAGGTGGGCGTGCCGTTTTTGCTGGAGGCCGCTGATCGTCTGGCGGCCCAGCGGCCGGGCATCCGCTTTCTGCTGCCGGTGGCTCCGACCACCAGTGTTCAGGAGTTGCTGGCCTACGGCAGTGCGGCGAATCCGATCGCGCAGCACTACGGCTCGGGTGAGCCGGTGCTGGAGGGCTCTGACTTGGTGACCCCCGCCGGCTCGCGGATCCGCTTGGTGGAGGAGCAGCCAGCCCACGGGGTGCTGAGTCAATGCCAACTGGCCCTGACCACCGTCGGGGCGAACACCGCGGAGTTGGGTGCCCTGGGGGTGCCGATGATCGTGCTGGTGCCGACCCAGCACTTGCATGTGATGCAGGCCTGGGATGGGGGCATTGGAATCCTCGCCCGCCTGCCCTTCTTGCGTTGGCTGCTGGGGGCGGCCTTGACGGCCTGGCGGATGCGCAACCACGGCTTCTTGGCCTGGCCCAATATCTCCGCAGGCCGCCAGGTGGTGCCCGAGCGGGTCGGGGCGATCACACCCCAGGAGATCGCCGCTGAGGCCGCCGATTGGCTGGCCCATCCGCAGCGCCTGGAGGGGATGCGGGAGGACCTGCGCAGCCTGCGGGGGCAGCCCGGGGCCGTGGCGGCTCTGGCTGGGATGGTGCGGGAATTGCTGCCGCCGCCTTCTGCTGGCGCTGCCTAGTTTGAGCGGGTTTCCCAGGCTTCCAAGCGATGGCTGACGCCGCCCAGCACGACAACGAGCAATGGCGCGAGAAGCTCACCCCTGAGCAGTTCCAGGTGGCCCGCATGGGCGGGACCGAGCGGGCCTTCACCGGGATCTACTGGGACAACAAGGCCAAGGGGATGTACCGCTGCGTCTGCTGCGGCAGTGAGCTGTTCAGCTCTGAGACCAAGTTCAACTCCGGCACCGGCTGGCCGAGCTTCTGGGATGGGGCCAAGGAGGGCGCCATCAGCACCCACTCGGACACCAGCCACGGCATGGTCCGCACCGAGATCAAGTGCGCCAACTGCGATGCCCACCTGGGTCACGTCTTCAATGACGGCCCCACCCCCACCGGGCTGCGCTACTGCGTCAATTCCGCGTCCCTGAATTTTGAGGAGGAGAAGGGCTAGGCCCTTCCCTCACCAGGGATCGCCGCCGCCGGAGGGCTCCCGCCGCCGCGGCAGGGGTGCCCGCTCGTCGAAGGGCTCATAGGGCTCGACGTCCAAGGGGGACTCATCACGCACATAGCGGCGGGGTGCGGGCTCCTCATCGAGATAGCGGCGCTGGCGCAGGGGCTCGCGTTCGCGGCGCTGCTCCACCTCGACGTAGTCGTAGTCCTCTTCCGGTTCGAAGCGGCGGTTGGTGGCCGGCTCGATGCGGCGCTGCTCCTCCTGGGCGGTGGGTTGCCCCGCGGCCAGTTGGTTCTCGACGGGAACCATGTTCAGGCGATAGCGCTCGCGTTCCTCCTGCTCCCAGCTGGGGCCACCGACGCCGAGCTTCTCGAGCAGGCCGGTGCCGAGCTGCTTGAGCTTCTCTTCGGCGCCCTCATAAACAATGATCCGATCGGGACCGCTGCTGACGATCTCTTCAACGGTCAGCTCCCAGGTGCTGAGCACCCCCTCGCCGAGCAGCGGGACACCAACGGCTCCGAGCACCAGGGTGGTGAGTTCGCCGGTCTCGATGTCAAAGCTGAAGCCCAGCACGCGGCCCAGCTGCTCCCCGGATTCAGTGATCACCTGGCAGTTGATCACCCGGGAATAACGGTCCGGATCGAAGTTCTCCGAGAGGGAGTCAGCCGAATCCACCAGGATCACATCGCCCACTTGGCGGATGCTCTCCAGGGGCATCCAGCGGGGCAGGCCCGGCAGAAAACGCGTGAGCGGGTTGTCCCGCAGGCCCAGGGAGACCACCTCGCGGCGGTCGATATCCACCACAACTTCGCCCACCACACCCAGACGCCGGCCGGTGTCCCGGGTGATCACCTGGGTGCCCATGAGCTCCGAGCGCAGCCAGAGGCGGTCGCTGGGGGTGGCCGCTGGGTCGCTTCCGGGTGGAGTGCTTGTCATGGGCGCATTGTGACCGAAAACCTGTCGGAGCTTGGTTAGGCCGCCGGGGGTAATCCCACCACCTGGGTGTGGGCCCCGCGGGCTTGGGTCACACCGATGGTGCGGGTGGCGGCCCCAATCATCGGACGGCGGTGGCTGACCACCAGGAACTGGGCGGCATCGGCCTGCTGGGCGATCAGGGCGGCGAGCCGCTCGACGTTCACGCCATCGAGGAAGCTGTCGACCTCATCAAGGGCGTAGAAGGGCGACGGGCGGAAGCGCTGCAGGGCAAAGAGGAAGCTCAGGGCCGTCAGGGACTTCTCGCCGCCGCTCATGGAGGCCAGGCGGCGCACGGCCTTGCCCTTGGGGTGGGCCACCAGGTTGAGGCCGCCCTCGAGGGGAGCCTCCTGGTTTTCCAGCTGCAGGAAGCCCTCGCCGTCGGAGAGGCCGGCAAAGATGTCGCGGAAGTGCTCATCAACGGCGTTGAAGGCCTCCATGAAGGCCTCCTGGCGCAGGGTGGCCACGGTTTCGATGCGCAGCAGTAGCTCCTCGCGTTCTTTGCAGAGGACGTCGAGGCGCTCCTGCAGGTCCGCCAGCCGCGTCTCGAGTTCTTCGAGCTCCTGCAGGGCAAGCATGTTGACCGGCTCGAGGGCCTCCATGCGCTGCTGCAGGCTCTTGAGCTCGGCCTGTAGGGCCTCGAGGCCGTTCTCGCGCACCTCCTCGGGGATCTCAGGCAGGGGATCGGGGAGCTCCCGTTGCAGCTGCTCCAGCCGGCCGCCGCTGCTGCGCTCCTCCTCGGCCAGGGCCAGGAGTTCCTCGCCCAGGCGCTGCAGTTCCCATTCCTGTTGTTGCAGGGCCTGGCGCTGCTTGGCGAGTTGGGCCTCGGCTTCATCGCGGGCGCGGCGCCGCTCACCAAAGCGGGTTTGCAGCTCCTGCTGCTTGGCCTCGAGGGCGCTGCGCTTCTGTTGATCGGCCTGCTGCTGCTCCTTCCACTGGGTGCGCTCAGCGATCAGGGCATTGACGGCCTGGGCGAGCCGCTGCTCTTCCCCGCCCAGGGCTTGGAGTTGGCTGCTGACCCGCTCGGCGGCCAGTCCCCTCTCCCGGCGGGCGGCCAGCAGGTTGTCGCGTTCCTGTCTGGCCTGGGTCAGGGCGGCATCGGCGGCCTCGAGTTCCTGCTGCAGGCCCTGCCAGCGCTCGCTGTCGCCGCTGGCTTGGGCACTGGCTTCACTGGCCTCCAGCTGCTGCAGGGCTTGCTGCAGCGGGGTGAGTTCCGTGGCGATGGCCTGCAGGCGCTGCTGCCCGCCGCCCAGGTCGGTCTCGATCTGCTTGATCCGCGCGCTGAGCTGATTGCGGCGTTCCTGCAGTGGGCCGCTGGCCCGTTGGGCGGCCGTGCGCTCGGCGTCCAGGGCGGCCTTGCGTTGCTCCAGCCGGCTGAGCTGCGGCCGCAGTTCTTCGAGGGACCGTCCGAGCTCGGATTCCTTGCGCTTGCTGGCCAGCAGGGTTTCCCCGAGCTCCAGCAGACGCCGGCGCAGGGGTTCGGCTTCGTCGGCGTCGCTGGCGGCGCCGAAGCTGAGTTGATTGCCCCGCTGTTGCAGGCTCCCTCCGGTCATGGCCCCGCTCTTCTCGAGCAGTTCGCCATCGAGGGTGACGGCGCGGCAGCGGCCCAGTTCGCGGCGGGCGCTGGCGAGATCCCGGAAGACCAGGGTGTCGCCGAAGACGTAGCGGAAGACCTCGCCATAGACGGGCTCAAAGCGCACGAGCTCCACGGCCCGCCCCACCAGACCGTCGCCGCCCACGGCTGCGCCACCGCGCTCAAAGGCGGCGCCGTTGCGCATGGCCCCGCCCCCGCCACGGATCTTGTTGAGGGGCAGGAAGGTCAGGCGACCCGCCCGGCGGCTTTTGAGCAGATCGATCGCCCGGGCGGCAATGCGGTCGTCATCGACCACCACCTGGCCAAGGCGGGCGCCGGCGGCCACCTCCAGGGCGAGGCGATGGGCTTCCTCCACCTCGGCGAGTTGGGCGACGGGGCCGTGGATGCCCTCGAGTCCAGCCTCGAGCAGCAGGCGCAGGGCTCCGGTGCCGCGGCTTTCCTGGATGGTTTCTCGCCGGGACTCCATCCGGGCGATGTCTCGCTCCAGGCTGACCTGCTCCTGCTCGAGCCGTTGGCGGGTGCGCTGCTGCAGCGCGAGGGCTTCGGCGAGCTCCTGGGCGCGGGTCTGCTGGGCCTTGAGCTCATCGAGCAGTTGATGCCACTCGTCCTCCAGGGCGGTGAGGGAGCTGGAGACCCCATCGCTGCTGGCGGCGTCCTGTTGCAGTTGCTCCTGCAGTTCTCCCAGGCGTTCCTGCTCTTGGCGCAGGCGCTCGACGAGCTGCTGCTGTTCGGCCTGCAGCGGGGAGAGCTTGGCCTGGAGCTCCTGGCGTTGGCGGCTGCGCTGCTTTTGCTCTTCCAGCCAGCTGCCGCTGCGGCCGGCCACTTCCCCCAGGCGACGGCGGGAGAGTTCGACGGCGGCTTCGGCAGTGCGGCAACCCGCTTCGGCCTCCTCCAGGCTGGCCTGATCGTCAGCGCTGTTGAGCTGGCTTTGCTGCTGCTTGAGGTCGGCTTGCTGGCGGCCGAGCTCCATCCGCTGACGCTGGAGTTCCTCGGCGCCCTGTTGGTGTTTCTCCGCTTGGCGGCTGAGTTCCCTGGCGCTGGCCTCCAGGCCGGCGAGCTCGGACTGCACCGCCAGGAGCTGATCTTCCCCAAGGGCTTTGACCTCGGCCTGCAGGGCGTCGAGGGCTTTGGAGGCGGTCTCGAGGGTGCTTCGACCTTCGCTGACGCTCTGGCGCTCGTTCTCTTGCTGGCGCTTGAGCGCCTCCTGGCGGCTCTGCAGTTGTTTGAACTGGGCCTCGGCCTGCTCGAACCCGAGCACCTGCTCCTGCAGCCGGCCCCGCTGGAAGCGCTCCCGCAGCTCCTGGTAGGTGCGGGCTTTGGCGCAGTCCCGCTCGAGCTTTTGCCGGGAGACCAGCAGTTCCTGCTGGACGATGGCGCAGCGCTCTTCCCGGTCCTGCACGTCCGAGAGCTTGGAGCGGGTCTGCTCGATGCGGGAGTCGAAGAGGGCCACCCCGGCGAGCTCATCGATGATTCCGCGGCGGTCGCGGGAACTCATCGAGACGATGCGGGTGACGTCGCCCTGCATGACGACGTTGCTGCCTTCCGGGTCCACCCGCAGCCGCCGCAGCTGGGTTTGCAGCTGCTGGAGATTGCAGGGGATGCCGTCGGCGCTGTAGGTGCTGGCGTAGGTGCCGCCGGGGGCAATGCGCAGCCGGCGGGTGACGGTCCACTCGGTTTGCCCGGGCTTGATCCAGGGGCCTTCTTCGGGTGCCTCGAGACCCTGTTCGGCCTCATCGGGCTGCCAGTCGCTCAGGTCGAAGCGAACGGAGACGACCGTTTCGGCCGCTTTGCCTTGCTTGAGCTTGGAGCTGTTGACCAGGTCGGGCAGTCGCTCCGCCCGCATGCCGCGGCTGCTGGCGAGGCCCAGGCAGAAGAGGACCCCATCGAGGATGTTGCTTTTGCCCGAGCCGTTCGGGCCGGTGACCACCGTGAACCCCTCGTCCAGTGGGATCGACATCGATCCGCCAAAGGACTTGAAGTGGGTCAGCTCTACCTGATTGATGTGAACCAACAGGCCCGAGCGTCGAGCACCAGAAAGGTAGCCGACCCTCTGTCGATTTCAAGGCATGGTCACTACGGTGTGGTGGCTGTCCCACGGCTCCATGGACTCAGGCACGACCAGCAACGGTGTCCCCCAGGAGCCCGTGCAGGAGCAGCCCTGGCGGGCCAAGATCGAGCCGGAGGAGGCGCCTGAAACCGAGCCCCTCTCGCCGGTGGCGAGCCTGTTTCGGGAGCGCTTTGAGCAGTTTCTGCCGACGATCCAGCGGGAGTGGCCAGATGTCGCCCGTCACACCCTGGAGGCCACGCGGGGCAGCCTGGACACGGTGGTGGAGGTGATTGCCCGGCAGACCGGCCGCACCAGTGACGGAGTCAAGGAGCAGTTGCTGGATCTGCTGACGGTGGGCGAGGACCAGGCCCAGCAGTGGGCGGATTCCCTGCGGCCGCTGGAGGAGCAGCTGGAGCATCTGCTGGATGACCTCAATGCCAACTTGCGGCCGCGCATCGAAAAACCGGTGCGGGAGCGCCCCTTGATGGCTTTGGGATTGGCTGCTGGAGTGGGGCTGCTGCTCGGTCTGTTGCTCTCCGGCCGCCGTTCGTCATGACCAGCTCCGACTCCTCTTCTTCGCAGGACGCGCCGCGGCGTGGCGTCCCCTTGAAGGCGGCCTCCCGGATCACGGGGTTGGTGGCCTCGGTGATGGACCTGCATGTCCGGATTGCCCTGAAGGAGGCCGACCGCGAGAAGCGCCGTTTGATTGGCGGGGTCGTGCTGCTGATGGCGGGCCTCTCGGCGCTGTTGATGGCCTGGTTGGCGGCCGATGTGGCGCTGTTGTTCTGGCTGCATCAGAACTGGGGCTGGAGCTGGATCCACTCCGCCCTGGGCTTGATGGCGGTGAACCTGCTGCTGAGTGCTGTGTTCCTGCGGATCGGTGGCCTGATGACCAAGGGCCCCTACCTGCCCGAAACCTTGGCGGGTCTTACGAAGACGACTCGGGCGTTGGTTGGTCGCTGAGCCAGCGGCAGAGGCCCGGCAGGGAGAGTCCCTGCAGGCTGAGGTTGAGGATCACCGTGATGAAAACGATCCCCTGGCAGTTCTGGGCCAGGACGCTCGCGGCTGCATCGCTGGGCACTCCCCGCAACAGCGGGATGGCGCCCATGACGTTGAAGGAGAGAGCCAGGGGGACCGCTCCGCGTAGGCCGCACCAGGCGATCAATAAGGACTCCTTCAGGCTGAAGGGCGAGAGCCGCTGAAAGATCAGGACGCTCAGGGGCCGGGCGACGAGCATCAGGACCGCGGCGGTGGCCAGACCGGCCGGTAGGGCGGGCAGCAGGTGGGTTGGATTCACCAGCAGACCAAAGATGAAAAAGATGCTGATCTCCGTCATGGTGTTGAACGGCAGCAGCACTTCTTGAATCGTTTGGTGGTTGATCTCGGGGCGTTGGTAGTGCTCATTGGTCATCAATAGACCGGTGATATAGACCGCGACAAAGCCCGATCCGCCCAGGATTTGTGTGCAGCCGTAATCCATAAAGGCGATGGAGATCGCCACGATGAGCAGTTGCTCCCGGTCGACCACCAGGCGGTTGATCATCACGCGGGCGACATAACCAAATCCCAGGCCCACCAGGACTCCGGAACCGATTTTTTGCAACAGGCTTGAGAAGCCGCTAATGACAACATCCGGGAGTGCTTGTCCTTGCGCTCCAACGCTGAAGAGACTGGCGGCGATGCTGAACAAAATCAGCGCCGATGGGTCATTGACGGAAGACTCAAATTCGAGCAGATCTTGAACATTTTTCGGCACATGCCGTTTGACCTGACGCAGCACCCCGAGGGTGGCTCCGGCGTCGGTGGAACCCAGGCAGGCGGCCACGAGAAGGGCTGCTCCCAGGGGGATGGCATTGCTGAGCCCCGGGGTGATGGCCGCCCCGCTTTGGGAGGTCAGCCAGACGATCGCAGCACCCAGGACCAGGGTGGAGACGGCGACCCCGGCAATGGCCAGGACGAGGCCGTATTTGAGGAAGCCACGAATCGCCTGGGTGTCTGTTTTCAGCCCGGCATAAAACAGCAGTAGGGCCAGCGAGAAGGTCTGAAGGCGTTCGACCTCGGATGGATGGATATCGAGAACCTGAAGATTGATCAGCAGGCCTAAGAAGAGAACCCCAAGAACAGCGGGAATCCCAATTCGAATCGAGAAGCGGCTGATGATCAGCGTGCCCAGATAGACCGCTCCGATGAAGAGCAGTTGAATCTCGAGGGGGATCGTCATTAACCCCTGGCTGCTGGCCAGTAGGGGGGTGATCCAGTGACTCATGGCAGAAGCCTAGGGCTGGCTTTAGCGGATTTCGTAGTGGAGCCAGCGGCAATCAATGCCTCCGTTGCTGATCGGAATGCGCCGGCTGGCTTTCATGCGTAGGGCGCCGGTCAGCTCCGGGTTGCCGCTGAGGAGCCAGAGGCTCCAGCCACTGCAGCGCTCTTTCACCATGGCCCCGAGATCGGCATAGAGCTGCTCGAGTTCATCGCGTTCACCAATCCGCTCGCCATAGGGCGGATTGCAGACCAGGACCCCCGGGCCGCTGGGTAGGGCGAGCGTGCGGAAATCGCCGGTTTGGAGGGTGATGGCTTCAGCGAGTCCTGCGGCCTGGGCGTTGTGTCTGGCTTGCTCCGCCACGCTGGCGTTCTGTTCGCAGCCCAGCAGCAGCGGCAGCGTGCTCAGCGGTTGCTCGCGCGATTGGGCCCGGCGCTGCTCCTCGTCCCAGAGCTCGGCGTCAAAGTCCGCCCAGCCCTCGAGGGCAAAGGGGCGATGCAGGCCTGGGGCCTGGGAGAGGGCCCAGCTGGCGGCTTCGATCAGGAGTGTCCCCGATCCACAGAGGGGATCGACCAAGGGGATGGATCCATCCCAGCCCGTCAGCCGGATCAGGCCGGCGGCCAGGTTTTCCTTGAGGGGGGCGAGGCCCATGGCGCTGCGGTAGCCGCGGCGATGGAGGCTGCCGCCAGAGCCATCGAGGCTGAGCCGCGCCTCGTGGCGGTTGAGGTGGACGTGGAGAGAGAGGTCAGGCTCCTCGAGGTCCACGGAGGAGCGTTCGCCCCAGATGTCACGCTGCAGGTCGACGACGGCGTTCTTGACCTGCAGCGCCGTGTAGTGGCTGTGGCTCAGGCCGGGATTGCTGCCGCTGACATCCACGCGGAAGCTCATCGAAGGGTGCAGCCAGCGCTCCCAGTCCAGGGCGTTCTGAATTCCGTCGTAGAGCGACTCGCGGTCATGGCAGGGGAACCGCGCGATCTCCCGGAGGAAGCGGAAGGGATAGCGGCATTGCAGATGGAGCCGATAGAGGCAGGCCATGTCCGCCTCAAAGGCCGCGGCGCGCCGCAGGGGTTGCACCTGCTTGGCGCCGAGCTTGATCAGCTCTTCGGCGCCAATCTCCTCAAGGCCCTGGGGGAGCACCGCGATCCCTTGGATCAGGCCGCTCTTGGCGAGGCGTTTGACCGGTTGCCGCTGCCAGGCCTCTGTCATGACCTCAATCGACGGGGGCGGTTGTCCTCCTCGATGGAGGTCTCTCCCATTGTGCGTTGACCCTGCAGAATGAGGGGGTCCGGTCTCGACCGGACTAGGTGGCTCACACCAGTGTTTCGGACAGCGGTTCGATTCCGCTCAGCTCCACTTCATGGGGCTGCAATGGTTTCGACGGGGCATGAGGAGGGTGACTGAAGCCTGCTCGGTAAGAGCGAACCCGTAACAGCGAACAACATCGTTCGTTTCTCCCGTCAGACCGCCCCTGTGGCTGCCTGACCCTAATTAAGGGAGATGGGGTCAGATCAGCCTTATCAACCAAATGATCCATGGGGGCTGGGAGGCCCCTTCTTCATGCGGTGCTTCAGCTCGCTGGCCACAAAAAAACCGCGGATTCCCAGCCGCGGTTGAGGTTCCCATTTGCCGAGCCCATCGAAGCGCTCCCGGTAGGGGTTGCCATGGGTATGTCTACTCAGGACTTGGACACGTCTCTTTTTTTGAGAACGCAGCCAGCCACCCCACAGACGACTTCGTAGGCCTCATGACTTTTCTGGCTGAGGACTTTTTTGGTGTAGGCCCGTTTGGATCCCCCTTGGGTGAGGCGGTCCATTGATTGCATCAGGCGCTTTTTGATCGAGCGCAGGCGTTGAAGGGCCATGGATTGGGCGGCATCCATCCCACCTCTAGCGCCTGATCGCCCCAGGTGGCTGCGGCTTCACTCTGTGGTGGGGTGATCCTGGGCATTTCGCAACTCAACGGCCAGTTCCTGCAGGCCGAAACCGGCGAGGGCCAGGAGAATCACCAGCCCGGCCAGCCCCAAGAGTCCGTCTTCCACCGCTTCTCTTCGACTGGTCCTGTCGTAGCCATCGCCGCTGGCTGCTGCCACCGCTGTTTGCGTTCGCTCCTTTGGGTTGGCCGAATTGGAGCAGCGTTCCTAGACCGGGGGCACGCGCTTCAAGGGATCCAGTCCGTGTTTCATTCCCCCCACGCTGTGCCAGCCCATGGCTCCAGGGGAGAGTTGCAGTTGGCGTCTCTGCGTTGCCAATTGCAGCTGCACTGTTCTGGTTGCCCCTTCGTCAAGGGTGATCCGAGCTGCCATGGGTTCTGCAGCCTGCATGGGGCGGTGCTGAGTCCCCAGTCCCAGTTCTGGAAAGCCTGCAACGGCCGTTTCTCCAGGCCCGTCTTGGCCTAGGGGCACGCCGTGGTTCGGCCTTGCTTTCATCTCTCGATTCCTGCGATTGACCTGCAACGCAGTCATGACTGGTACGTCCAGGCCTTGGACTGCCAGCCCGGGCGCAGGAGTGAGCAGGCCTCGATTCTTGACTTCCAGGGCCACCAGTTGGTCTTGCAACACACGCCCCAGCTTCTGGAGCCGGGGCAGCCTGGGATCTATCCCCGACATTTCGGGCTGGTCTTTGAGACCTTCACCCGTTGGGAGCAGCTGAGGCTGCAGCTGGAGCGCAGGGGCTGCCTCTTCTCTGTGCCCCCCAAGTGCCGCTACTCCGGTGGTCCGCTGGAGCATCACACCCTGTTTGTTCAGGATCCCAGTGCCAACTGGCTGGAGTTCAAGCACTACACCCACAGCGAAGCGGTGTTGGGCTGCAGGGATCAGTCCCAGGTCGGCGACCAGGACCTGCGCTGAGGGGCAATGGGCATTAACTCGGATTGCCCAGAGCCTGGGGCGGTCCGATGCTGGGCCCATCGATCTCGGAGGCGGATGTGACCGACACTCCACCGAACCAGTCCTCAGGAGCGAGCTGACCGAAGGCCCCTGCTCCAACAGTCTTCTACCGCTTGTGAGCGGGCCGTCAGTTTTGACGGCACTCCATCTGCACCGCCTGAGGTGCCCCAGGAGACCCACCGCTCGACACCTGGATCCTTGGCCCCAGGTGTGCCTCCTTCAGAAGCTCCGACCGAATCCATTGCTCGAAGCCGGTGCCCTTGGGTGCCGGCTTTGTTGTTG
>NZ_JAFMNJ010000004.1:0-97289 GCF_017859255.1 Vulcanococcus sp. DEBay_Sum29NL08_54 | reverse complement strand
ATCGAGGACGTCGAACCATCCCCGCTGCGGCGCGCGCCCTACAGCGATCGTCATGGGTGGGAAAACCGCGAGCTGTGGGTTACCGGGCGATGGTAACAACGTTCATTGGCGCTGCGAGACGGGTTTTGACGGCCTGACACGCCACGTCACCATTGCGTTTTTAAGTACTAATGCCTAGTCCTCCCCAGAGGGGCGCGCGGGGGAGCGAAGATGGCAGGCCCTCGGATCCTGCCCTGCATGGCATCGGCCTCCGCCGCCAAGGCTGCACCCTCCTCTGATCTGCTTGAGCAGGCGGTGGTGGGCTCCCGCCGTCTCTCCAATGTGTTGGTGGCCGCTGTGGTCAGCACGGGGGGACTGGGTTTTCTCCTGACCAGCGCCTCGAGCTACCTGGGCAAGGATCTGCTGCCGATCGGCCACCCGGCTGCCCTCTCCTGGGTTCCCCAGGGACTGGTCATGGGCCTCTACGGCATCGCCGCCGCCCTGCTCTCCACCTATCTCTGGGCCGTGATTGCCATCGATGTGGGCGCCGGCAGTAACAGCTTCAATAAAAAGAGTGGTCAGCTGACGGTCACCCGCCGCGGCTTCCGCGAGTTGATCAGTGTCAGCACTCCCCTCAAGGAGATCCAGGCGGTCAAGGTGGACGTGCGCGACGGCCTCAATCCCCGCCGTCGTCTGGCCCTGCGCGTTCAGGGTCGCCGCGATCTGCCCCTGACCACCGTCGGTGAGCCGATGCCGCTGGCGGAGCTGGAGCGCGGCGGTGCTGAGCTGGCCCGCTTCCTTGGGGTTCCCCTGGAGGGCGTCTGAGCGATGGTGCGCTCCCTTCTTCTAGCCCTCTTGCTGGTCCTCAGTCCCTTTGGACTGGTGGCCTGCGCCGCCCCCTCGCCGACGGCGAGCTACGGCTGCGGAACAGCGGGAGTCCCCTGCCTGCAGGGCAAGGCCCTGGTCGAGCTCAAAACCAGCAAGGGTGTTGTTCAGCTGAGCCTGGACGGGGCGGAGGCCCCCCTGACCGCTGGCAACTTTGTCGATCTGGTCCGCCGCGGCGCCTACAACGGCACCGTCTTCCACCGGGTGGTCAAAGAGCCGATTCCCTTTGTCGTTCAGGGCGGCGACCCCCAGAGCTCCAAGCCCGAAACCCCTGTCTCGGCTCTGGGAACCGGCAGCTTCATCGACCCCTCCAGCGGCCAGCCGCGCTTCATCCCCCTGGAACTGCTGTTTGAGGGTGAATCCGGCCCCCGTTACGGGGAGATTGTGACCAGTCCAACCCAACAGCAGCGTCTGAAGCTGCCCCATGAGCGCGGCTCCCTGGCGATGGCCCGCTCCAGTGATCCCAACTCAGCCAGCGCGCAGTTCTACATCGCCCTGCGGGCCCTGCCTGAGCTCGACGGTCGCTATGCCGTCTTTGGCCGGGTGACCAAGGGGATGGATGTCGTCGATCAGATCAACCAGGGCGACAAGTTGATCAGCGCCAGCGTCCTAGAGGGCGGAACGCTGGTGCGCGACGCCAATTAGGCGGGAACCCGCTTGTCCAGGCTGGTGACCTTCAGGTAGGCCGTATTCACTCCGGAGGCGCGCTCCAGAGCGATGCGGCCCGTGCGGGCAATCTCCAGGATTCCGTAGCTCTCGAGCACGTTCTCGATGGCCACGAGCTTGCCGGGGTCCCCCACGACTTCGATGACCAGAGCGCTGTCGGCCACGTCGACAACCTTGGCGCGGAACACCTGCACCAGATCGAGGATGGCGGCGCGGTTTTCCGGCGGTGCCGAGACCTTGATCAGCATCAGTTCCCGCTCCACTGAAGGGATCGGGGTGAGGTCGGTGACCGCCAGCACGTTCACCAGCTTGTCCAGCTGTTTGGTGAGCTGCTCGAGGGTTTGGGCGTCACCGTCCACGACCATCGTCAGACGGGAGTGGCCGCGCTTCTCGGCCGGGCCGACGGCCAGGCTTTCGATGTTGAAGCCGCGACGGGCGAACAGACCAGCGATGCGGCTGAGGGCACCGGATTCGTCTTCCACCAGCACCGAGAGGGTGTGCTTCATGCCCAGGGCTGTTCGCGTGGCTGACCGCTCCCCAAGTTACGTGCCAGCCAGGTGGTCACCACCCTGTTGAACAGTTCAGGGTGTTCGTCGTGGGGACAGTGCCCCAGCTCCTGAAGCAGCTGGAGCTGGAGATCGCTCTTGTGGGGCTGCAGTTGCCGGCTGATCTGGGCTGGGACCAGGCGGTCCTGGCTGCCCCAGAGCACCAGCAGTGGTTGCTGCATCCGTTGCAGCAGTGGGGCGGCGGTGGCTTCGCGGGGGCGCAGGGCCATGCCGATGCTCATCGCCCGCAGGGCCTGGGCCGCCTGGGGACGCAGGGCCGGCCGGGCGATCAGCCGCCGCAGTTCGCCGTCCACCGCCCCCTGGTCCTGATAAGCGCTGCGCAGCCCGAGATCCAACAGCGGTGTTCGTGCGATCAGGGGGACCAGCAGCTCCAGCGGCAGGATCCGACAGAGGACGATCACCAGCCGGCGCTTCCAGGCCCGGCGCCAGCGGGGCCGCCGCCGCCGCAGGGGCATCAGCAGCGTGGGATCGGGCAGCGGGGCCGCCACGACTCCCTGCACCCAGGTGGGAAAAAAGACGGCGCAGGTCACGGCCACCAGGCTCCCCAGGGAGTTGCCCACCAGGACCGCCGGTCCCTGGACGACCTGCTCCAGAAAGCCCTGGAGTTGCCGCGCCCAAAGCCTGTTGTCCAGGGGGCGATGGCGACGGTGCCGCGGCTGACTGGAGTCGCCAAAGCCCACGAGGTCGATGGCATAGACGCACCAGCCGGCCTGCGCGAAGGCGGCGGCGTTGTGCCGCCAGTGGCCACTGGCGGCACCAAAGCCATGGATCAAGACCAGCGCAGGTGCGCTCCGCTCTCCGACGACGCGCCAATGGCAGGCGTGGCCTTGCCAGTGCCAGGTCCCGTGCTCACCCCAGTGCACCCCCGCAGAGGCAGGCTGGAGATTCAATCGCGGTGGCGCAGTCACAGTGGCCGACACGGCTAGCCCAGCTCACTATTGCGAAGGGGCCGCGCAACTGGTGCTGGGGCCGGGCTTTTTTCGGCCGCAATCCCGTCCCTCTCGGGATGCGGGAGTCCTGCTGAGCCGGTGGCTGACCCGGGAGAGGCCCGGGCGGGTGCTCGATGCCATGGCCGGCTGCGGCATTCGCGCCCTGCGTTATGGCCTGGAGGGGCGGGCCCAGGAGGTCTGGGCGAACGATGCCGACGGGGATCGCCTGCCCCTGCTGCAGGAGAACCTCCAGCCCCTGGGGGACCGTCGTCTGGAGATCAGTGCCCGCACGGCCCAGCACCTGCTGGCCGATTGCTTGATGCAGCAGCGGCGTTTCGATCTGCTCGACCTGGACGCCTTTGGCTGCCCCACAGCCCTGGTTCCCTTGGCGCTAGAGGCCCTGGAGTTCGGGGGCGTTCTCTACCTGGCCAGCACCGACGGTCGCTCTCCGACAGGCCATGACCGCCCCGCGGCGATCCGCTCCCTGGGGGCTGCAGCGCGGGCCCATCCCTCCAGCTGGGAGCTGGCCCTCCGCCTTCAGTTGGCGGTGGTGGCCAAGGCCGCCTGGGCCCTCGGCCGGGGCATCCGGCCCCTGTTCTCCTTTAGTGAGGGCCGCACCTTCCGGACGGCCGTTCAGTTGTTGCGTCGCCCCCAGCCTCGGGAGGAGGAGCAGTTGGGGCTCTGGGCCTACTGCCATCGCTGTGCGGAGCAGTCCCAACAGAGCCTGTTGCGGCTGCGCCGATGGCCGCCCTGCGCCTGCGGTGATGACTCGGCCGCTCCCCTGGCAATTTCGGGGCCCCTCTGGCTGGGCCCCCTGCAGGACCCGCTGGTTCTGCAGGAGCTGCTTGAGGAGTCCCAGGCCCTGCCCCAGCAGAGCCTGGCTCCGGCGAGCCGCCGTCTATTGGAGGGGCTGCGCGCTGACGACGGTTTGCCGGTGTCGTGTTGGCCGCTGGATGTGCTGGCAAAACGTCTGGGGGGCGGCCCGCCCCGCTTGGATGCCTTGATCGACGGCCTGCGCTCGGAGGGCTATGAGGCCAAGCGCTCCGGGGTGATGTCTGCTCAGTTCCGCTGCAATGCGCCCTTCAGACGCGTGGTGGAGCTGGCTTCTGCGCTAAATAGGTAGCCGTTACGGCTTGGGTTCATGGCCTCGGAAATCTTCGGCACCGCAGCGCTGTTCTGGGTTCTGATTCCCCTGGGTCTGGTGGGCGGCGCCCTGCTGCTGAAGCTCCAAGGCGACAACTGATCCCTGATCGCGGGCCGGTTCGGCTCGCCTTTAGGCTCGGGCGTCTTTCGAGTCAGCCCGATGCAGGTCCTGGTGATCGGTGGAACCGGAACCCTGGGTCGCCAGATCGCGCGTCAGGCCCTGGATGCCGGCCATCAGGTCCGCTGCATGGTGCGTTCGCCGCGCAAGGCGGCCTTCCTGCAGGAGTGGGGCTGTGAACTGACCCGCGGCGACCTGCTGGAGCCCGACAGCCTCGATTACGCCCTAGAGGGGCAAGAGGCTGTCATTGATGCCGCGACGGCGCGGGCCACGGATGCGGGCAGCGTCTACGACACCGATTGGACCGGGAAGCTCAATCTCCTGAACGCCTGTGAGCGCGCCGGGGTGAAGCGTTTTGTCTTCCTCTCCCTCCTGGGGGCCGAGAAGCATCGCGATGTCCCGTTGATGGACATCAAGCACTGCACCGAGCAGGCCCTGATCGATTCCGACTTCGACTACACGATCCTGCGCGCTGTGGCCTTCATGCAGGGCCTGATCAGTCAGATCGCGATTCCGGTTCTGGAAAGCCAGACCGTCTGGGTGAGCGGCACGCCGACCCCGATTGCCTACATGAACACCCAGGACCTGGCCCGCTTTGCGGTGGCCGCCCTGGCTCGCCCGGAGACCAGCCGCAAGGCCTTCCCGGTGGTGGGAAATCGGGCCTGGAGCACCGGTGAGATCACCCAGATGTGTGAGAAGTACACCGGCAAGAGTGCTCGCGTGATTCGCGTGCAGCCCTTCCTGCTGCGGTTGATGCAGGGCTTCAGCTCCTTCTTTGAGCCCGCCGTGAACGTGGCGGAACGCCTGGCCTTCGACAAGGTGATGGGCGGTGGCGAGCCCCTGTCGGCTCCGATGGAGGAGAGCTATGCCGCCTTCGGCCTGGACCCCGCGGAGACCACCGAGATGGAGGCCTACCTGAAGGAGTACTACGACACGATCCTCAAGCGCCTGCGCGACATGGAGGCCGATCTGGACAAGGACGCTAAGAAGAAGCTCCCCTTCTGACCCCTGGCGCAACGAGTGGTGCGCTTGTACTATTAATTCAGTGTTGAGGCAGCTCGGTGGCCATTGCTCAGATCAAGAACCTGCAGCGTCGTCTCGGTTTGCTTGAGCAAGAGGCCGTCGAAGAGGTCAGCCGCGCCTGCGGCAGTGATCTCTGGCAGACCGTCGGTTTTGACGTAGTCGACAGCATGGAGGATGCCGATCGCCGTGCCCGCGCCAACTACTACTACGGGCAGCTCCAGGTGGTGCGTGAGCTGAAGGACGCCCTGGGCTAGGCGGTGAGGGAGCGGATCGGGACACCGCAGGAATAGAGGTGTCCCGGAACCAAGGCGACTAGAGCGAGTTCATGGTCTTGATGGCAGGCCTTGCTCTTGGTCACAAAGGCAGCCGCGTCGTTCGCTCCCCAGACCAGCTCGCCTTTGGCCTCTTCCCGGTACTCCTCCCAAAGCTCAGCAAATTCCTCGCCATCGGCTCCGTTGAGCAGGGCCTCAATCGCTGGCTCGGGTCCGATCTCTTCATGCAGCACGAAGAGCTGTTGGATTAAGGGGTGATCCACGGTGCGGGAGATGCGCAGCACCGATCCGATCGTTCCAATCGCCGTCGCGTAGACCCGGGTGGGTGGTTTGCGGGCATCGATCACGGCCACAGGCAGCGCAAGGGACCAGCTCGCCTGCGCTTCTGCCTGGCGGGCGATGTCCGCTAGCTCCTCGCGCACGCTCTCCACCAGAGCCTGGATGCCGCTGTCCTTTGCCATGGCAGCAGTCTCTAGCGCCCCCAGTCATCGAGGATCTCCATCCTGGCGAAGCCCAGGGGTGCAGCAGCAGGGTTGGGGCCCGCTGGCAGGGCCTCGACTGCAAAGAGATAGAGGTCGTTGAGGGAGGGGTTGTTGGGTGGCCGCAGGACCACGGTCAGGGTCGAACCCGCGGGCGGTGGCTCGGGAAACTCCACTCGCATGATCCGTTTTTGTTCATGGAACTGGGCGCGGACCGGAATCGCTGTCCCCTCTTGGCGCGGGCGCCCGAAGAACGCCGTGGTTTGTGTGGGGTCAATCCAGAAGGTCTGATCGCTGCCTGAGGTTTGGGTGATCACCAGTCCACCGAGATCTGCCCCGGCGTTCTGCGCCAGTGAGACGGTGAAAAAATATTCAGGCCCCCCCTGGTCGACGAGCCAGTCGTAGTTGGTGAACTCAACCCTCCAGGGGGGCTGGGTGAAATAGCTCTGACCGTTGAGTTCAAGGGATCGGCCAGGCGTCGCTGCTCCCAGGCTCAATGCCCCGAGCAGGAACCAGCGCAGGACCCGTGCCATCCGTTGCTTAGGCCGCGAGATCCTTTTGCTGTTGCAGGCGCACGCGGTGGGCCACCAGCTTTTCCTGTTGGCGCAGTGCTTCGAGTTGCTCGCTGGAGACCCGAGGGTTGTGCACCTGCCAGTCCCGGTCGGCGGCCGCCTGGTCTGCAGTTGAAGAACCGTGCTGTTCCATGTCTCACCGCTTGCGCCTGGTCCACTCCAGCACTAACAGGCCAGTCCTTGGGCGGGTCTTCATGTTTGCGTAAGGCCCGGTATTTCTGCTCTGGACACCACTCTTTCCCTCGTCGTAGGAAAAGAACCACAGCCAGAGGAGGGGACGATGGCTGATCAACGGCACCCAGAATCCGGAAGCTGCGAACGGAGGACCTGCCTGAAGTGGCAGCCCAGCGGCGAGCTCTCAGAGCATGACTTCGCCAGCCTGATGGACCTGTTGCTCGTGGCCGATCAGGAACTCCACGCGGACGATCACTGCGACCTCAAGAGCGCCTGAGGAGCTGTCAGCGCAGGACCGCAGCCCGTTCTTGCTCTTGAGCGCGGGCTAGGTCTTCGCTGAGGACCAGCAGGGCCATGCCCATGAGGGCGAGGGCAGTACCGCAATCCTGATGGCTGCTGCGCTCGATCAGTCGGGCCGTTTGCAGATGTTGGGCCCAACTCAGCTGCATCGGATTGCATCTGCAAGACCATCACTCTCAACTGCGCGGACGAGGCGGCGTGGCTTTGCTTACAACCTGAAACACTGACAATCGCGCTGACTCGTAGCTGCTGTTACGTCTTGCTTGGTTCAGCCCGATACGTTTCCATCAGTCATCGACTGAAGGCGCAATGTCCAACGCGATCGAACTCACGGTTGGTCAGCAGTTTGAGATTGAGCGTTTCAATCGCGCTCTGGATGCCACAACGGATCCGGACCAATTGCGCGATCTAGCCAAGCAATTGATGCAGGCTTGGCAGACCCAAAAGGCAGCCACCAAGTGGGCGATCGAGCACCAGCAGGGCCTCTCCTGCTAGGAGAGCCAGTCCAGGGGTAGGGAGAAGGTGAGGACCCCGTGGGTATTGCTGGTCGGTCCTGGAGTGATCGCAACGCAGGCCAGTTCGCGGTCTTTCCAGGCCTCCCGAGATTTGGCCACAAAGGCTGCAGAATCGCCGACGGACCAAACCGCATGGCCCTTTTCTTCGCGCTCTTCGCGATAACGCTCATAGACCTCGGTGAAGTCCTCCGCCTCGGAACTATCGAGGAATTCCGTTAGGGCTCGCTCTGGGTCACTTTCCCTGGCTCGCTTGAGAAAGGACTGCAGTAAGGGGTGATCGAGGGCACTACTGGCCACCAGTACTGAATTGATCGTGCCGACGTGGGTGGTGACCACCTGCGGAGCGCTGTTTCGGGCATCGATCACAGCGCAGATTGTGGAGAGGGACCATTCCCGTTCCGCCTTGACCAAATTGGCTGGCGCGCGCAGCAGTTGGCGCACATCGCCCACGAGGTTTTTGACGAACTGCTCGGAATCCCCCATCGCCCGATCTCCCCCTTTGGCAGACCGTAGCGATTGCGGAGCCTGGATGAAGCGATTAGGACTACCGGGCGCGGCCTCGATTCAGGCGAATGCTGGTTTTAAAAATCACCAACGCCTCCAAGGTCGTTGCGGCCAAAACCAACCGCTTGTTTGAGGCGCTGACCCCCGACCGCCTGGACCAGAAGCTGGTGGAGGAGCAGGTGATGAAGGGCCTGATCGAGCAGCTCAGGGCCGAGGGCATTGAGGCCGAGGTCGCCCTCGTGGATGGCCTGGATTTCGGTACCAAAGGGGTCTTGGTGACTGAGCGCCTACGCACCAAGCACCGGGAACGCATCTAGCGCCGTTGGCGCCACTGCCAGAAGGTGCGGATCAGCTTGCGGTGGGGTGGTGTGACATCCACCATCGGCCGTGGGGCCGCTTGGCGGTACAGGTTCTCGAAAAACGGCTCCAGCGGAGTCCCCTGGAAGGGATTGCGTTGTTGCGCGGCGACCGTCTGCTCGGCCTCCTTGCGCAGGCGCCGGAGAGTCGGGATCAGCATCAGGCTGACCACCAGCGCCATCAGCAGCAGATAGGGCAACAGGCTGGCCAGCCAGATCGTGGCCACCACGGCGGCGCAACCCTGCAGCAGGACCGTGATCCAGCGGGGGCGTTGGCGGCCAGGTAGCTGTTTCACCGAATCAGTCCGTGAGCACTGCGTGGAAGTTGCAGACCTTGCTCAGGCTGTCCTGGTCGCAAAAATCAATGCTGTTTTTGGAGCGCTGCAGCCGCAGCTGAGAGGAGAGAACGGCAGTGCTGACCAGCAGGACCCAGAAGCTGAGCACCGCTGCTGTTCGAAGCAGATCCCCAGCGCTCCTCAATGCTTAGCTGCTCCCGGCATGGCCTTTGTGCGCCAGCACAACGGCAACTTCACGGATCAACTCTCGCACTCCATAGAGAGCCAGAGCGCTCACAATGCCTGCAACCAGTAGGGGCACGGCGTAGTCCATGGGGAAGCGCGCGCGTTTCCCCTGTCTTATCTCCGGAATTTGGCTTTGGCGACGCCACCCTTCCCCCAGCCTCCAGCGCGGCCCGACTTTCCGCCCCCCGCGCGGCCGCCCCGGCCTGATTGCAGCAGGGATTGAAGCCGTCGATCTTCGTCGTCATTGACCGATCGCCACTGGCCCGGTGCCAGCCCGTCCAGGCTGAGAGGTGGGCCTCCATCCATCAGGTCCATCGCCACCCGCAGCAGCCGCAGGGTGGGCAGTCCGACGGCCGCGGTCATCCGCCGCACCTGCCGGTTACGCCCCTCCCGGAGCTCCAGCTGCAGCCAGCTGGTGGGGATGCTCTGGCGCACGCGAATGGGTGGATCACGCTCGGGCCAACCCGGGTCCTGCAGGGCCTGCGCTTGGGCGGGCAGGGTGCGTTGGCCCTGAATCACCAGCCCTGAGCGCAGGGCGTTGAGGGCATCCTCGCTGGGAATGCCCTCGACTTGGCTCCAGTAGCGGCGCCAGTGGCCCCAGGAGGGATCGGTCAGCCTCTGCTGCAGTCTTCCGTTGCTGGTCAGCAGCAACAGGCCTTCGCTATCGGCATCCAGCCGCCCCGCTGCATAGACACCGGGAACCTCGATGTAATCGGCCAGGCAACCCCAGCGACTGCCCTCTTCAGGGGTGAACTGACTGAGAACGCCGTAGGGCTTGTGGAACAGGAGGGTGGTCAGGGTTCAGGAGGCCTGGCGAGCCTTCCAGAGATTCACAACCCCGATCGAGATCATCAGCAGACCCAGATCCATCGAAACGGGGGGGAGAACCATGCCGGCTGCCAAAACAATCGTGAGCCGCGACCCTAGCGACAACTAAGCTGTGGAGAGCACTTGGGTTGGCCACTAGCAGCAGCGCATGATTGAGACCTCCGGCGTCATCGAGAAGGAACAGGGCAACGGGTTCTACCTGGTCACCCTCGAGCAGCCCGCTGGCCACCAATGCCTCTGCCGCGCCGCCGGCAAGCTGACCAAGTTCCGCATCAAATTGCTGGCGGGCGACAAGGTGCTGGTGGAGATCAGCCCCTACGACCTGAGCCGCGGTCGCATCACCTACCGCGAGCGCAACGCCAACGCCGGCCCCCGTCCAGGTGGAAACCGTCCTGGCGGTCCCCGTCGTCGTTGATCACTCTTCAACCCCTGGCCAAAGCGGCCAGGGGTTTTTTGTGGGCCGTGCCGCCTAGAGCAGGCTTTCGATCGCCGCCTTGAACTCGCTGCGCTGCTTGACCCCGCGGAACTGTTGCTTGAGTTCCTTGTTCAGGAAGACCTGAACGGTGGGTGTGCCGCTGACACCGGCCTGCTGCGCAATCTCCTGTTCGGCCTCGATGTCGATTTCGATGCCCTGGGCCTGTCCTCCCAGTTCATCCAGGACGCGCTTGAGCTGCGGTTTGAGCACGTGGCAGGGGCCGCAGGTGGGTGAGGTGTAGACGACCACCAGCGGTTTGGTGCTGTCGTGATACAGCTTCCTCAAGGCAAAACTTCCCTTCTGCCACAGGGCATCGCTGCTGAAGTTGGCCTCATCGCTGACGGCCGTGCGCTTGGTTTCGCCCACCTCGGCTGGATCGACGGGCTCATGGCTGACGGTGACCGCCAGGTCCTTCTCCGTCAGCCAGCGTTCGGCGGCGAGGGCGGCCTGGCAGCCGCTACCGGCGGCCGTGATCCCCTGGCGCCACTCCGCATCGGCCACGTCTCCGGCGGCATAGACCCCCTCAAGGCTGGTCTCGGGGCGCCCCGGCTGGGTGATCAGGTAGCCCTTGCCATCGGTGCTGAGCTGCTCGCGCACCAGGCGGGTGTTGGGGGTGTGGCCGATGGCATAGAACATGCCCCGCACGGGGAGCTCTTCGCTCTGGCCGGTCGCGGGATCCTTGAGCTGGATCGCCTCGAGCCACTCGCCACCGCTGCAGTCCGCCACCTGACGGTTCCAGTGCACCTGCACCTTGGGGTTGGCCAGCACCCGGTCTGCCATGGCCTTGCTGGCGCGGAGCTTGTCGCTGCGCACGATCAGGTGGACGCGGCTGGCGTATTTGGTCAGATAGACCGCTTCTTCGCAGGCGGAGTCGCCTCCGCCGACGACCGCCAGCTCCACATCCCGGAACTGCGGGGTCGCACCATCACAGATGGCGCAGGCGCTGATGCCGGCGTTCCAAAAGCGCTGCTCGCTGGGGAGGCCCAGGCGATTGGCGCTGGCACCCGTGGCCAGGATCACAGCGTGGGCCTGGATGGTCTGCCCGTCCGCCTGGATCCGGAAGGGGCGCTGGGAGAGGTCGATGGCCTCGGCGTCGGCCTCGATTAAGCGGGTGCCCCAGCGGACGGCCTGGGCCTTGACCCGGTCCATCAGCTCGGGGCCGAGGATTCCATCGGGGAAGCCGGGGAAGTTCTCGACGTGGGTGGTGGTCATCAGCTGACCGCCAGGGATTCCGCCGTCCTGAAAACCCGTGATCACCACAGGGCTGAGGTTGGCCCGGGCGGCGTAGATCGCTGCGGTGTAGCCGGCGGGGCCGGAGCCCACGATGACGAGGTTTTCAACCGATCCGGGCGCGCCAGCGGCCATGGCCTAAAGCGGAATGACTTCGCTTTAGTTTAGGGATCTCCCTGGCGGCGATTGGGGAGGGGCTGGACGGTTGTCCGTATCCCCTTCGCCAGAGCAAATAAACGGGAAGGTCTAAAGATTCTCTTTAGATTTCAAGTAGGCCGTCGGATTCGTTGCTGGTTTCGTTCTCTGAGCCCTTCTCGAAGCTGGGCACCATCAAGACCTGGTCCAGGATCAGTTCGGGCTGGTCGTCGGCGCAGAGGATCCATTCCCGGAACTCCTCTGTCAGGGCGTAGCTGTCTTCATAAAGCTCGCGATCATCCAGGTAAGCGATGCGAGTGACGGCCCAGTTGCTTGCGACCGAGATGCGCCGTTGGGTTGAACCGTGCATGGTTCTCCGTGCGGTTGAGACCAGGTTGGCGGCTGGAGTGCCGCTTTCCGGGCTTGATTCGCACAAATTCGCATTCAGTGCTGAATATTCGATGTAGTCATTGCTGCATTAAAAAGTCAGGAAGGCGTGGTCCTCGCACCCGAATCACCCCTCCGGCACCATCCTCGACGGCCTGCAGCGGCAAACTGGCGCCTCGGTTTTGTCCACTTGCTTCTTCCGGAGCGTCGCTGCTTTTCGGCCTCAGGACGTAGGGCTCGCTCAGGGACCAGGTCCGGGCGTACTGCATCAGCAGCGGATCGGCTGGGGCAAAGACGTAGGAGGGGTGCCGCGGCACGCTCTCGGCGCTGGCCCGCTCTCCATTCATGCGAACGGCTCGGGTGATGGCCTGCACGAAGCGAGTGCGGGTGACGACGGTGGTGAGGTAGGCCACCACCCGCAGCCTCGGTGCATCGAAGCCCTCGGCGCACATGTCGATGCTCACCAGCCAGTCGGAATCGCCCGCCTTGAAGCGCTCCATGCGTTCTGCGGCTTCGGGGTCTTGGGAGTGCACCAGTTGAACCCGGTCCCCTTCCTCCTCCAGCAGTCCGCAAATCCGGCGGGCATGGGCAATGTCACGGGCCACCACCAGGCCGCCCGCCTCTGGATGCTCGCGCCGAACGGATTCCAGCCGTTTGCGGGCATTGAGCAGCAGCCGCAGGGCGATGCTGCTGCTGTCCCCCAGGCGAATGGCGCGCCGCAGGTTCCGCGCCCGCCAGCTCTCGCGCTCTTCCTGGGAGAGGGGCGAGCGCTCGGTGTCTGACAGTTCCCCCTGCCGGCCGTGATCCACCCAGCCGTCCTGGAAGCGGAATTCCAGGGGGCGCACGTCACCGGCCTGGATCAATTCCCTGGGCTCGACACTCAGATCAGGAGCGATCTGCTCGACCCACTCCTGGCCGTCATGGACCTGGATCCGCCGGGCGGCACAGAAGCCGAGGTTGTCGGCTCGAAACGGCGTCCCGGTGAGCCCCAGGCGCAACTGGGCGCTTTGGCTGAGCCGGCTAAAGGCATGGCCCCAGGCCGTGGCCTCCGGTTCCTCCGGGTCGACCCCGAGGTGGTGCACCTCATCGGCGATGGCCAGCCAGGGACCCCAGCCCCACTGCTTGAGCTGCTGCTCCAGGGACTCCAGGTTGCGGCCCGCCGCCTGATAGGTGAGCAATAGGCCCTGGCTGTCCGCCAGGTCGCTGCCGCAGAGCCCCGGTTGCCAGTCCTGGATCTTCAGATTGAGCCGCTCGGCAGAGGCAATCCACTGGGCGGCGATGGAGCTGCGGTGGCAGAAGACCAGAAAGCGCTCCAGCCGGCCTTCTCGAAGCAACCGTTCAAAGCTCAGCAGGGCCCCGAGGGTTTTGCCGGCCCCGGGCCCGGCGTTGATCAGAACATCGCTGCCCCGGTTGGTTTCCAGCCGGCGCCGCAGCAGTTGGATCAGCTGGGTCTGCCACTGCCGCGGTTGCAGGTTGCTGAGCGGCCGCTGCTCAACAGCCTTGGCGGCAGCCGGAGCGCGCCGGGGAACGCGCAGGTCGAAGGACAGCGATGGCATGCCGCCATTGTGTGGCGATTCGGCCAAAAAAGTTGGGCACTTCTACCTATTCGCATTGGCGCTGGAGGCACTAACTTCCGGCCATCACCCGCTCCCGGGCTTTGCCCCTGTTGCCCATGGATGAGCGTTTTCTGTTTGCACTCACCCCAGACGAGCTTCGGCAGCGCTTTGAGGAGGCGCTGTCTCTGGAATGCGATCTGGACCCAATGATCCTGCGGGCGCGCCAGTTGCGCCGACAGGGCTCCAGTCCCCAGGCCCGCTGCTTAGAACAGGAGCTTCTGCCCCTGTTCTGAGTCCATGCGAGTCGCGGTCACCGGCGCTTCCGGCAAAACCGGCTGGAGAGTGGTCGCCGAGGCCCTGGCCCGCGGTTTCGAGGTTCGGGCGATCGTCCGACCTGGCTCAGTCCTCCCACCTGGGTTGGAGGGAGCCGAGGTGCATCGCCTCCAGCTGAACGACAGCGCGGCCCTGCAACAGGCCCTGCGCGGCTGCGATGCCCTGGTCATCGCCACCGGGGCTCGACCCAGCATTGATTTGTTGGGCCCCCTGAAAGTCGATGCCCTTGGCGTGCGCCAGCAGCTGGAGGCTTGCCGCTCCGTTGGCCTCAAGCGCCTGGTGCTGGTGAGTTCCCTCTGTGCGGGCCGTTGGCTGCACCCGCTGAACCTCTTTGGCCTGATCCTGGTCTGGAAACGCCTCGGCGAGCAGTGGCTCGAACAAAGCGGGCTAGAGGTCACGATTGTTCGCCCGGGGGGCCTCAAGGAAGCCGAGGAGGACATCGCCGCGCAGGAGCTGCGCTTCTCCGGTGCTGATCAACAGGAGGACGGCAGCCTTCCGCGCCGCCTGGTGGCCCGGGTTTGCCTGGATGCCTTGGAGGTCCCAGCCAGCGCGGGACGCATCATTGAGATCACCAGCACTGTTCCGGACGTTCCGGCCCCTGAACCCCCTGCGCTTGCCAGCTGGTTGGCTTGAGAACGCTTACGGCCGTATGCGAATCTGCCTCCACCCAGGGTCGAGACATTGATTCGTGTTTTAGTGCCAAGGGAGTGCCGTCCTGGTGAAACCAGGGTCGCGGCCACTCCCGAAACCGTGCGCCGTTTGGCGGCACGCGGCTGCACCTTTGTCGTCGAGCGGGGCGCTGGTCAGGCCAGCGGTTACGACGACGCGGCCTATGAAGAGGCCGGTGCTGCGCTGACGGACCCCAGTGCTGAGCAGTGGTCTCAAGCGGACGTCGTTCTGACGGTCCAGGGTTCGGATCTGGCCCAGAAGCATTCCCCGAAAGCAGGAGCCCTGCTTCTGGGTTTGCTGGAGCCCCACGGCAACGACGCCCTCAAGCAGCGTTTTCAGTCCGCTCAGGTGAGCGCACTCGCCCTTGAGCTGCTGCCTCGGATCAGCCGGGCCCAGAGCATGGACGTGCTCTCCTCCCAGGCCAACATCGCTGGTTACAAGGCCGTTCTGCTCGCTTCGGCGGCCCTGGATCGCTACGTGCCGATGCTGATGACGGCCGCGGGCACGATTCAGCCGGCCCGCGCCCTGATCTTGGGTGCCGGCGTTGCGGGCCTTCAGGCCCTGGCGACCGCCCGCCGCCTGGGCTCCGTGGCCTACGTCAGCGACGTTCGCCCCGCCGCCAAGGAGCAGGTGGAGTCCCTCGGTGGCCGCTTTATTGATCCGCCTGAGTTGGATCAGAAGCCCGGCGAAGCCGGTGGCTACGCCAAGCAGGCCACAGAAGCCTTCCTCGCTGAGCAGCGCCGTCAACTCACCGAACAGTTGGCCCTGGCCGACATGGTCATCTGCACGGCCCAGGTGCCGGGCAAGAAGGCGCCGCGTCTGATCGATGACGCGATGCTGCAGCACATGCGTCCCGGCAGCGTCGTGGTTGACCTGGCGGTCGCCCAAGGCGGCAACTGCGAAGGCACCGTGCCCGGCCAGACCGTCATCCGCCACGGCGTTCAGCTGATCGGCGGCGATGGCCTGCCCTGCAGCGTGGCCAACCACGCCAGCGCCCTCTATGCACGCAACATCGCGGCGCTGCTTGAGCTGTTGCTCAACACCACCGCCGAGGGTGCCTCCTCGGTGAACCTCGATCTGGACGATGAGATCGTCTCGGGCTGCCTGTTCAGCCACAACGCCCCTGAATCTGCCGGAGGTGCTGCATGAGCAGCCTGAATGAAGCCCTTTGGGTGCTGCTGCTCGGCAGCCTCCTGGGTCTGGAACTGATTGGCAAGGTGCCCCCCACCCTGCACACCCCTCTGATGAGCGGCGCGAACGCCATCAGTGGCATCACCGTGCTGGCCTCCCTGACCCTGATCGCTCAGGCCCAGGGCAACCCCGGGATGTTGATCCTCGGCGCGGTCTCCCTGGGCTTTGCCCTCTTCAACGTGATCGGGGGCTTCCTCGTGACCGACCGCATGCTCGCCATGTTCAGCCGCAAGAAGTCAGGAGCACGCCGATGAGTGGCCTCGCGCTGTTTGGTTATCTGATTGACCTGCTGGCGGTCCTGCTGCTGGCCCTGGGCCTCAAGGGCCTCTCCAAGGTTCGCTCCGCCCGCTCCGCGAACGGACTGGCTGCCCTGGCCATGGGCCTGGCCGTCGTTGGTCTGTTGATTCAGCTGGCGCCCTCGCCGGTGGCTTGGGTCTGGATTGCTGTTGGCACGGCCGCTGGCGGCCTGCTGGGTCTGATCACGGCTCGCCGGGTGCCGATGACCTCCATGCCGGAGACCGTCGCCCTCTTCAACGGCTGCGGTGGCATGGCCTCCCTGCTGGTGGCCATTGCGGTGGCCCTCTACAACTCCGCTGAGTCGGACATGGTGGCCCTGGTGTCCATCGTGATCTCGGTCTTCGTCGGTGCGATCACCTTCAGCGGCTCCATCGTTGCGATGGGCAAGCTGCAGGGCTGGATCGACACCCCCGGTTGGACCCAGAGCCAGGTGCGCCATGGCGTGAACATCGCCATCGCCGTTGCCGCTCTGGTGGGTGCCTTCGCCCTCCCCGGCGATCCCGCGGGCTCGTCCCTGTGGCTGCTGGTGGTGGCCTCGAGCCTGCTCGGCATTGGCGTGACCCTGCCCATCGGCGGTGCCGACATGCCGGTGGTCATCTCGTTGCTGAACTCCTATTCCGGCGTGGCGGCTGCCGCCGCTGGCTTCGTGGTGGGCAGTCAGCTGCTGATCGTGGCGGGCGCCATGGTCGGTGCCGCTGGCCTGATCCTCACCCAGGTGATGTGCGACGGCATGAACCGCTCCCTGGTGAGCGTTCTCTTCGGTGGTGCCCTGGGCGGCGCTGCTCCGGTTGGTGGTGGCGGCGAAGAAGCCGGCTATACCCGGATCGTCAGCTGCAGCCCCGAGGAGTGCGCCATGGCCCTCGAGAGCGCTGAGCGCGTGGTCTTCGTCCCCGGTTACGGCCTGGCCGTGGCCCAGGCCCAGCACGCCCTGCGCGAGCTGGCCAAGATGCTCGAAGCCAATGGCTCCGAGGTCAGCTACGCCATCCACCCGGTGGCCGGCCGCATGCCGGGTCACATGAACGTGCTGCTGGCGGAAGCCGATGTGCCCTACGAGCAGCTGCTCGAGATGGACACCATCAACCCCGAGTTCCCCCGCACCGATGTGGTCATCGTCCTGGGTGCGAACGACGTGGTGAACCCCGACGCCAAGAACGATCCCAACAGCCCCCTCTACGGCATGCCCGTGCTTGAGGTGGACGGGGCCCGTCAGGTGTTCGTGGTCAAGCGCAGCATGGGCGCCGGTTATGCCGGCATCAAGAACGCCCTGTTTGAGCTGCCCCAAACCGCCATGGTCTTCGGTGATGCCAAGGCTGTGCTGCAGGGCCTCTGCGCTGAACTGCGCAGCCAGGGCGTCGGTAAGGGCGCTTGATTCGCTCCTCGTCAATGAGCAGCATTGGGGGCCCTCGGGGCCCCTTTTCCATGGACGGTGAGCCTCCCTTTGAGCCTCGCTTCCCCTGGCTGAACGGCGATCTGCAGACCCTGCGGGACACCTTCCGCTCGGATGCCCTTCCCCCCGATCAGGGGCAGCCCTTGCCCTTTGATGTGGGCAATGGCGATCAGCTCCTCGCCAAGTGGGATGCCCCCCTCTCCGGGCCGGAGCCCCTTGGCCTCGTGCTGTTGATGCATGGACTTGGGGGATCGAGCCAGCGCGGCGGACTGCGGCGGATGGGTGACACCCTCCAGCGCGCCGGCTTTGCCGTGCTCCGGCTGAACATGCGCGGCGCAGGCGACGGCCGTGCCCTGGCCCGCGGCACCTATGCGGCCAACAGCAATCGCGATCTGCTGCCGGTCCTGCGCCAGGCCCGCAGCTTGGCCGCTGGCCTCCCCCTGCTTGGGATGGGGATTTCCCTGGGCGGGACCAAGCTGCTCAATGCCCTGACCTCCAGCTCACTGGAGCGCCGGACAGCCGGTCTCGATCCCCAGGCGCCACTGCTGGATGGGCTGGTCACCATCAGCACTCCAGTCGATCTGGAGAGCTGCTCCCGCCAGATCGAGTTGCCCCGCAACCGCCTCTATCAGCATTGGCTCTTGAAGCGGCTGGTGGCCCAGACCCTGGCCGACCCGTTTGGGGTCACGGCCGCCGAGCGTCAGGCCCTGGAGGGGCCCCTCGAGAGCATCCGAGCTTTTGATGCGGCGATCACGGCTCCCCGTTGGAGCTATGGCTCGGTGGACGACTACTACCGCCAGGCCAGTCCCCTCTGGCGTCTCCAGGAGCCCCGCATCCGGCGAGAGCTGCCCCCCTGCCTGCTGATTCACGCCGAGGATGATCCCTGGGTGCCCGTGGAGCCCACCAGAAGCCTGGAAGCCTTCCAGGATGAGCGCTTACAGCTGCTCGTGACGGCCAAGGGCGGCCATAACGGCTTCCACGGCCGCGGCGGTTGCTGGACCGATCAGCTCACCGCCCGCTGGTTTCAGGCCTTGCTCGCCTGAAAGGGCATCCGTTTGACAATCCACTCCTCGATGGGCGCGCCGCCGATGACGTGCTCCTTCAGGATTCGCTCAACGCGCTCAGCGGTGACCCCGCCGTAGACGATTCCCTCGGGCCAGATCAAGAGCACCGGACCCTCGACGCAGATGCGGAGGCAATCGGCCTTGCTGCGCAACACGATCCCTTCAGGGCGGGCTGGATCCTCCAGGCCCCACTCCCGCACCAGGCGCTTGAGGGCAGTCCAGCTCTCAGGGCCGACCGTTGGATCGGGGCTGCAGAGCGCCTTCGCTGGGGTGGCGCAGAGCAGCAGGTGGTGCTGAATCAACGGCTGGCTCAAACAGAGACGGCTGCAGCTTCACGCACCGCCTGACGGGACCAGCTGTCGACCGCCAGCACGTCGTCCAGGGAGGGATGGGCCATGAGGTCAGCCTTGTGGCGATCGCAAACCCTGTCGATCAGCTTCGGGATGTCGAGGAAGTGGATCTTCTCCTCGAGGAAGAGCGCCACGGCCTGCTCGTTGGCGGCATTCATCACCGCGGGCATCGTTCCCCCGGCCCGGCCGGCGGCATAGGCCAGTTCCATGCAGGGGTACTTGGCGGGGTCGGGCTTGCGGAAGGTCAGTTGCCCCACCTCGGTCAGATCCAGGCGGCGCCAGGGGGTCTCCAGGCGCTCCGGCCAGCTCAGGCAGTAGAGGATCGGCAGCTTCATGTCGGGCCAACCCAGCTGGCCCAGCACGGAGGAATCCGCCAGCTCCACCATCGAGTGGATGATCGACTGCGGGTGGATCACGATCTCGATGTGGTCGTAGTCCAGACCGAAGAGGTAGTGGGCCTCGATCACCTCCAGACCCTTGTTCATCAAGGAGGCGGAGTCGACGGTGATCTTGCGACCCATGCTCCAGTTGGGGTGGCTGGTGGCATCGGCCACGGTGGCCTTGTGCAGATCCGCCGCATCCCAGTCGCGGAAGGCACCGCCGCTGGCGGTCAGTTGAATCCGGCGCAGGCCCGGCGTCGGCACACCGGTGGAGAGCCGGGCGGTGTCAGCCCAGGGGGTGCCCTGCAGGCACTGGAAGATGGCGGAGTGCTCGGAGTCCGCGGGCAGCAGGCGCGAGCCGCTCTTGGCGAGCTCCGGCAGCACCACTGGACCAGCGGCGATCAGGGTCTCCTTGTTGGCCAGGGCCAGGTCCTTGCCGGCGCGGATCGCCGCCAGGGTGGGCAGCAGGCCGGCGCAGCCCACGATTCCGGTGACCACCAGGTCGGCGCTGGACCAGGCCGCGGCGGTGCAGAGCCCGTCAGTGCCGCCCACCAGCTCCGGCAACTTGGCGGGGCGCTCACTGGCGGAGAGGGCCTGGAGCCGCTCCTGCAGGGCCGGGAGTTTGGCTTCATCCGCCAGGGCCACCACCTCAGGGGCGTGCTTCTGGATCTGGCGGATCAGCAGATCGAGGTTGTTCCCGGCCGTCAGGGCGACGACGCGGAAGCGATCGGGGAACTCCTCGACGATCTCGAGGGTTTGCGTACCGATTGAGCCTGTGGAGCCGAGCACGGAGAGGGCTTTCACGGCGGAGCTCCAGGGATCAGCGGCCAGTTTCCCATTTCCAGGCGCGTAGCGTTGCCGGCACTCCTTTGATCCGCGATGGCCGAGCAGAACCCGGCGGCGCCTCAGCGCTGGCCCTACGTCCTGGGATGTGGCTTCGCCATGGGCGCCGCCGATGTGGTCCCCGGGGTCTCGGGGGGCACGATGGCCTTCATCCTCGGCATCTACGGCACCCTGCTGGAGGCTGTCTCGGGCTTTGACTTCGAGCTCCTCGGCCTCCTGCGACGCGGCGCCTGGGCGGAGGCCGCCGAGCGGGTCCACCTGGGCTTTTTGCTGCCCCTGCTGGCTGGCCTGTTCGGTTCAGTCCTGGTGCTGGTGCGTCCGATCACCTGGCTCTATGTGAACCAGCCGGCCCTGCTCTTTGCCTTTTTCTTTGGTCTGATCGTCGGCTCGATCGTGTTGATCGCCCGCCATGCCCATTGGGGCGCCGCCGGTCTGGTGGCGATGGTGGTTGGTGTGGCGGCGGCGCTGCTGCTGGTGACCCGTACGCCGGTGACCATGCCCCACGACCCCTTCACGATCTTCTGGAGCGGGGCCGTGGCGATCATGGCGATGATTCTTCCGGGCGTCTCCGGCTCCTTTCTGCTGCTGGTGCTCGGCCAGTACCAGTACGTGATGGAAGGGGTGAAGGCCCTGGATCTGGCGACCCTGGTGCCCTTCGCCCTGGGCTGTGCAACGGGGCTGCTGCTGTTTGTGCGTCTGCTGAGCTGGCTGCTGAAGCGCTGGCATGGCCAGACCGTGGCCCTGTTGATGGGTTTCATGGCCGGCTCCCTCTGGAAGATCTGGCCCTTCCGCACCGTGCTGGAGAGCACCACCAACGCCAAGGGCAAGTTGATCGTCCTGCGGGATGCCCTGGCGGCGCCCCCCAGCGGCTCGGCCTTCGCCCTGGCCCTGCTGCTGATGGGCCTGGGTGTGCTCTTGGTGTTGGGCCTCGAGCGGATTCAAGAGCGGATGGGCGCTGCGGAGATGGGCGGCTGAGTCCAATCCGTTGATGCAGCTCCCTTGCCCCGCCGGTGAAACTGGGGGCTGCTTTTTGCTGCCCCGATGACGTCCCACGAGCGTGGTCACCCCCCCGAGCAGTGGGGCTCGTCCCTGGGCTTCGTGTTGGCCGCCGCAGGCAGCGCGGTCGGTCTGGGCAACCTCTGGGGCTTCGCCTATCGGGCCTCCCAGGGGGGCGGGGCGGCCTTTGTGCTCCTCTACCTGCTGATCGTCTCGCTGGTCTGTCTGCCGGTGCTGGTGGCCGAGATGGTCCTGGGGCGCAGCACGGGCCACGCCCCCCTGCTAGCTCCGATCACCGCCGGCGGTCGCCGCTGGGCCCCGCTGGGTTGGCTGTTCCTGGCCGCCGCGATGGGGATCCTCAGTTACTACGCCGTCCTGATGGGCTGGACGGGCCGCAGCTTGATCCATGCCTTGAGTTCGCCGCTCCCAGCCGACATTCCCGCGGCGGAGCGCTTCTTCGCCGGCATCAGCAGCGGCGGTGATGCGGTGCTGGGGCACCTGATCAGCCTGGCCCTCACCGGGGTGGTGGTCGCCGCCGGCATCAAGGCCGGCATTGAGCGCCTCACCCGCTGGGCCATGCCCCTGCTGTTTCTCCTGCTGCTGGCCCTGGCGATCTGGGCGGCCTTTCTGCCCGGAGCCCATGCGGGCTACAGCGGTTTTTTGCTGCGCTGGGATCCCAGCAAGCTCACGGACCTGGGCACGATCCGCAACGCCTTCACCCAGGCCTTTTTCTCGATCGGCACCGGCATCGGCGCGATCTTGGCCTACGCCACCTACCTCGATCGCAAGAGCGCTCTCCCCGGTGAGGCCGTGGCGGTGGTGGGGATGGACACCGCCGTTGGCCTGATGGCCGGCTGCATCACCTTCCCGCTGGTGGCCAGCTTTGGTCTGGTGGATGTGGTCAGCGGCAGCACCGTGGGCACCCTCTTCATCAGCCTGCCGACGGGCCTGGCCTCCCTGGGGGGCGGTGGCCGGGTGGTGGCGGCTGTCTTTTTCCTATTGGCCTACGTGGCTGCGATCACCTCATCGGTCTCGCTGCTGGAGGTGCCGGTGAGCTCGTTGATGGATCGCCTCGGCTGGAGCCGCTCCCGGGCCGTCTGGCTGATGGTGCTGCTGATTGCCGTGATCGGCCTTCCTTCTGCTTTGGACATTGGGGTGCTGGAGCGGATGGATGCCCTCTTTGGCGGGGTCTGCCTGATCGCCGGTGGCCTGCTGATGGCCCTGCTGCTGGGCTGGCAGGTGCCTGATCGCTTCCGCAGCGATCTGCTGGAGTCGGGTTCCTCGCCTGAGCTCGTTCGTCTGCTGCGCTGGTCGCTGCGTTGGATTTCGGTGCCGGCCATCAGCCTGGGCCTGCTGATCTCGATCATCGATCTGGCCAAGAGCTGGAGCGGCGCTGGCGCTTAACTGAGCGGAGCTTTCGTCTCCCCATGGCCATCGGTCCCCAGTGGCTCCAGCGCTTCAACTTCATTGAGCGGGCGAAGCTGGAGCGTCAGCTCTGGGAGGCCTTTGAGCGGGGCGAGCCGATCGAGACCCTGGTCGAGGAGTGTGAGCCCGGGTTTCAGAAGGAGGTCTGGAGCACCACGGCCACCCGCATTCGCAAGATCGAGCAGATGATGAAAAACCAGCAGGCTCCCAAGCCCTAGGCCCTGAGCCACTCCGTCAGGCCGCCGGGCTTGTCGATCAGTTCGATCCCCTGGGCCTTGAGTTCGTCGCGGATCCGGTCGGCGGCAGCAAAATCCTTGGCTGCTTTGGCCGCCTTACGGGCTTCGATCTGCGCTTCGATCTCAGCGTCGCTCGGACCGCCGCCGCTGGCGCTGCTCTCGGCTCCCTCGTGCTTCAGCCCGACGACCTCGGCCAGCTCCAGCAGCAGGGCCAGTTGCTGTTGATGGCTGGCTTGCTCCAGTTCGCCCTGGGCGCTGGCGTCGCCGCGCTCGATCCGGTTGGCCAGACCCCGCAGGGGCTTGGCCAACTCAAACAGCACCGCCAGGGCGGCGGAGGTGTTGAGGTCGTCGTCCATGGCCGCGGCGAAGCGCCCGCGCGCATCCGCCAGGGCGGTTGGCAACTCTGAGGCGGCGGGGGTGGTGTCGCCGGCGAGGCCAAGGGCGGCGTTCAGTCCTTTCCAGCCGGTGGCGGCGGCCTCGAGGGCTTCCGCGGTGAAGTCGAGGGGTTTGCGGTAGTGGGCCTGCAGGGTGAACAGGCGCAGGGTCATTGGCGAGACCCCGGAATCCAGCAGGGCGCGGATGGTCGTGAAGTTGCCGAGGGATTTCGACATCTTCTGGCCGCCGACATTGACCATGCCGTTGTGGAGCCAGAAGTGGGCCAGCTCCTTGCCGGTGGCGGCTTCCGATTGGGCGATCTCGTTCTCGTGGTGCGGGAAGACCAGATCGGCACCGCCCAGGTGGATATCGATGGTGTCGCCGAGTTCCTCGCGCACCATGGCTGAGCACTCGATGTGCCAGCCCGGGCGCCCCTGGCCCCAGGGGGAGGGGAAGCTGGGTTCGCCGGGTTTGGCTCCCTTCCAGAGGGCGAAGTCAAAGGGGTGCTGTTTGCGGGCTTCCTCGGCACTGGCCACCCGACCGGCGGCGTTGTCCTGCTGCTGCTCCAGATCGCGGCCGCTGAGCTTGCCGTAGCCGGCGTGCTTCATCACGGCGAAGTAGACGTCTCCATCGGCGGAGTAGGCCGCCCCTTTGGACTCCAGCTCGCTGATCAGGCCGCGGATGGCATCGAGGCTGCGGGTGGCCCGCGGCATCCGATCCGCCGGCAGGATGTTCAGACGTCCCATGTCGGCGACGAAGGCGTCGATGTTGCGCTCGCTGACCTCCTCCATCGAGCTGCCCTCTTCGCTGGCGCGGTTGAGGATCTTGTCGTCGATGTCGGTGTAGTTCTGCACGAAGGTCACGGCGTAGCCGCTCCAGCGCAGGTGGCGGCGCAGCACGTCCCAGGCGATGTAGCTGCGGGCGTGGCCCAGGTGGCAGAGGTCATAGACCGTGACCCCACAGCAATAGATGCTGACCTTGCCCGGCTCGATCGGCTTGAACTCCTCGACGCGGCGGGTGAGGGTGTTGGTGAGCCGCAGGGTCATTTCGCTTCCATCCAGTTGGGGCCAACGCCGGTCTCCACCACCAGGGGCACAGACAGGGTCACCGCGCGCTCCATGGTTTCACGCGTGAGGTTGAGCACCGTCTCCAGGGCCTCGGGGGCGGCTTCGAGCACCAGTTCGTCATGGACCTGCAGCAGTAGCCGTGCGGGCAGGGCGCTCTCGGTGAGCCGTTGCTGCAGCTGCACCATCGCCAGCTTGATGATGTCGGCGCTGGAGCCCTGGATCGGGGCGTTGGCGGCGGCGCGCAGTTGCTGGGCTTCCATGCCGCCGCGGCGGGCGACATCCAGTTCGATCTCCAGGGGGTCCTTGCCCAGGTGACGGCCCAGGCCGCTGGGGTCAAACGCAAAGGGACGCCGGCGTCCCAGGATCGTTTCGACGTAGCCGCGGCTGAGGGCGAGTCGCTCCTGCAGCTCCAGGAAGGCGAAGACCTTCGGGTAGCGCTGCTTGTATTTGCTGAGGAACTCCTTGGCTTCGGCCTGGCTGACCCCCGTTTCCCGGGCGAAGCGCTGCACGCCCATCCCGTAGATCACCCCGAAGTTGATCGTCTTGCCCAGGCGGCGCTCGTCGCTGGTGACCTCGTCTTTGTCGAACAGCAGCCGGGCGGTGAGGGCGTGGACGTCATCACCGCTTTGATAGGCCTTCACCAGCACCTCCTCGCCGGAGAGGTGGGCCAGGATCCGCAGCTCGATCTGGGAGTAGTCGGCGCTGATCAAGGTCCAGCCGGCCTCCGGCAGGAAGGCCTTGCGAATCCGCCGAGAGAACTCCGTGCGTACGGGGATGTTCTGCAGGTTGGGGTTGCTGCTGGAGAGCCGTCCGGTGGCGGTGACGGCTTGGTTGAAGTCCGTGTGAACCCGTCCGGTTTCCGCCTCCATCAGGGCGGGAAGGGCATCGACATAGGTGCTCTTGAGCTTGCTCAAGGTGCGGTGCTCCAGCACCAGGGGCACCACCGGGTGGGCGTCCTCCAGCTTCTCGAGCACCGTCGCGTCGGTGCTCCAGCCGGTCTTGGTCTTGCGGGACTTCTTGCGATCGAGCCCGAGGGTGTCAAAGAGCAGCTCACCGAGCTGCTTCGGCGAGGCCAGGTTGAAGTCCGTGCCGGCGGCCTCCTTGGCGTCGCTCTCCAGTCGCTCGAGGGTGGCCTTGAGTTCCCGGCTGAGTTCGCCGAGGTAGTCGGTGTCGATGCGAATGCCGGTGGCTTCCATTAGGGCCAGCACCGGCTCCAGGGGCAGCTCCACCTGATCGAGCAGCGCCGTGAGGGGTTCACCCAGGGCCTCGAGTTGGCCGCGCAGCAGTGGGGTCAGGCGGTAGGTGACATGGACATCCATGCCGCAGTAGAGGGCGGCCTGGGCCATGGGGACGGCCGAGAAGTTGGCGCCCTTGGGGACCAGCTCGCTGTAGCTGGTGGGCAGGAAGCCGAAATTCCGCTGGGCCAGCAGCTCGAGGCCGTGTTTGGCGTTGGCATCCCGCAGGTAATCCGCCAGGAGGGTGTCCATGACAACGCCCGCCAGGGGCAGACCATGGCGCAGCAGGATCAGCCGGTCGTACTTGGCGTTCTGCAGCGTTTTGGGGTGCGCGGCGCTGCTGAGCCAGGGAGCCAAGGCCCCCAGTACTTGGTCGAGGGGGAGTTGCGCTGGATCGCTCAGTTCCGCCTGATGTCCCAGGGGGATGTAGGCCAGCTGATCGAGTCCCTCGCCCCAGCAGACTCCGAGGCCCACAAGTTCGGCCTGGAAGGGGTTGAGGCTGGTGGTTTCAGTGTCCAGCGCCACCGGGCTCTGGCGGTCGCAGCAGCCCAGGAGCCTCTGCACCAAGGCCTCGAGTGCCTCGCTACTGGTGATCAGTTGGGGCGCAAGCGCCGGCGGTGCAGCGTCGCGGGCGTCTCCGTCATCGGCGGCCGGATCGCTGAGCGCTTCGGCTTTTGCTTCTGCTTTGGCTTGGGGTTCGGCGGCGGCGACGGCCGGCGGTGGTTCGTTGGAGAAGACCGTGGCGAAGCTGTTGACCTGGCGCCGCAGGCTGAAGAGCTCCAGTTCCTCCAGGCTTTCGGCGAGGGAGTCGCTCTTGACTGCACCGAGGGGCAGACGCGGATCCGTCGGCAGCGGAATATCCACCAGGATTTCCGCCAGCATCCGCGAGCGGTAGGCGTTCTCCCGGTCCGTGCTGAGCTTGCCCAGCAGCGCCCCCTTCAGGGCTCCCTTGGGATCTTTGGCCTTGGGGCCCGCGGCTTCGAGTTGCTCCAGCGCCGCGTAGATCCCATCGAGGTCGCCGTAGGCCTGCAGCAGGTTGATGGCGGTCTTGGGACCGACGCCTTTGACCCCCGGAATGTTGTCGCTGCTGTCGCCCGTGAGCGCCTTGAGGTCCACGACCTCTTCGGGGGTGACCCCCAACTTGGCCACGACACCATCGCGGCGAATCTCGAGCGGTCCGCTGCTCTTGGCATAGGGCCCACCCCCCATATAGAGGACAGCGATGTCGCGCTCGTCGTCCACCAGCTGGAAGAGGTCACGGTCACCCGAGAGGATGCGCACCCGCCAGCCATCGTTGGCGGCTCGATTGGCCAGGGTCCCCAGGACATCGTCGGCTTCGTAGCCGGGAGCCATGCAGAGGGGAATGTCGAGGGACTGCTCGAGGATCTGCTGCAGGTTGCCCAGATCCTGGAAGAAGTGTTCTGGCGCTACGTCACGATGGGCTTTGTAGGCCTCGTCAGCTTCATGGCGGAAGGTGGGTTCAGCCGTGTCAAAGGCGATGACCACCCCCTGGGGGGCCAGGCCTTTGCAGTTGTCCAGCAGGGCCTTGAGAAAGCCATAGGTGACCGAGGTGGGAATGCCCTCTTTGGTGCTCAGTCCCCCCTCGCCCCCTTTGCTGAAGGCGTAGAAGCTGCGGAAGGCCAGGGAGTGGCCATCCACCAGCAGCAACAGGGGTTTGAGGGTGGTGCCGCCGGTCAAAACGCCCTGGAGATCAAGTGGGCCCAGCCTGGCAGAACGGGCCGGGCTGCTTTGAGTTCCTGCGGCCGTTATCGCTGGTGGCTCGAGCGGCAGTGGCAGCCGCAGGCCCCGCGGTTGCTGTTCGTCGGGTTGAATCCCTCCCGCGCCACGGCCGAGCGTGATGATCCGACCCTGCGGCGCTTGATCGCGTTTGCCCAGGCCTGGGGCTACGGATCGCTGGAGGTGCTGAACCTGTTCGCCCGCATCTCGGCCAGTCCGGCGGTGCTGCGGCGCAGCGCCGATCCGATCGGCCCGCAGACCGACCAGTGGTTGCAGCGGCGTCTGGGCGTCCTGGCGGACGCGCCCGGGGCCGCGGTCTGGCTGGGCTGGGGCAACGGCGGCCGCTGGAGGGATCGCGACCAAGCGGTGTTGCGCCTCTTGCGGCAGCAGGGTGTGCCGCTGCTGGCCCTCGGGCTGACCGCGAGTGGCCAGCCCCGGCATCCGCTCTATGCCGCCAAGGCTGCGCAGCCGCTGCGTTTGACCCATTCTGGGGAAGAGCTTCGGCCTGGTTGAGCGCCTCGATGACCCGCACCCCCAGCCGCTATGCGATCCATCTGCTGCTCTCCGGGGGGCATGAGCAGGTGGTGCACTTCCCCAGCCTGGACGCCTTTCAGCAGTGGTACGGCACGGTGCTGAATGCCGGCCCGGCCGATGCCTTCATCAATGTGCCGATCACGGAGTTGCCCGGTGAGTACCTGGTGGTGCGCCCCAGCGCCGTGAAGGGGATCCGAGTGGAGCCGGTCTTCGGTGCCCTCGATGACGATGACTTCTGAGCTGATCTGGGGCTTTTCGTTTTTTGCCGGTGCCCTGGCCCAGCTGATCGCACGCCTGAGTGGCTGGCCCTCGGTGGTGCTGCTGCTGGCGTCGGGGCTGCTGATCGGTGATGCCGGACTGGATTGGGTGCAGCCCGAGCGCCTGGGGGGAGGGCTGGAGTCCTTGGTGGGGTTGCTGGTGAGCTTGGTGCTCTTTGACGGTGGCCTGAATTTGCGTCTGGCTGGCCGCGACCTGCAGCGCACGGTGCTGCAGTTGGTGCTTACCCGTGGTCTGCTCGGGCTGGTGGGCGGAGCCCTGCTGGCCCATGAGCTGGCGGGGTTGTCCTGGCCCTTGGCCTGGGTGTTTGGGGCCATCGCCCTGGGGACAGGGCCCACGGTGATCACGCCCTTGGTGCAGCAGATGCGTCTGGTGCCGCGCCTTTCGGCGGTGCTCGAGGCTGAAGGCCTGATCCTGGAGCCGGTGGGGGCCGTGCTGGCCCTGCTGCTGCTGCAGTTGGCCCTGGGTGATTTGTCCCAGTGGGATCAGGTCCTGCCGCTGTTGCTGCTGCGCCTGGGCGGTGGGGTGTTGATGGGTGGTTGTTGCGGCTGGCTTCTGGTCCTGGTGCTGCAGCGCCTGCCGAGTGAGGCCGAGGGACTCCGGTTGCAACTGAGCTTGGGGGTGCTGTTCCTGTTGGTGAGTGGCACCCAGGTGCTCTTGCCGGAGGCGGGGCTCCCGGCGGCGGTGTCGGCGGGGATCGTGGTCGGCCTGCGGCTCAAGGACGAAGCGAGCAACCTCGATGACCTGATTGCCCACCTGGCGCAGCTGGCGATCACGGTGCTCTTTCCCCTCTTGGCCGCGGATCTCTCCTGGGCTGAGCTCTCGCCCTTGGGCTGGGGTGGTGTCAGCTGTGTGGCCGCCCTGATGCTGTATCGCTGGCTGGTGGTTCAGGCCGGTTCGGTGGGCCTGCCGGGCCTGAGTTGGGGCGACAAGTTGATGCTCAGCTGGGTGGCGCCGCGGGGAATCGTGACGGCGGCCGTGGCCAGCTTGTTTGCCCTGAAATTGAGCGCCGCCGGGGTGAGTGGCGGCGGTGCGCTGAAGGGCCTGGTGTTCCTGACGATCTTGATCACCGTGGCGGTGCAGGGGCTGTCCGCTCCCCTACTGGCACGGCGCTTGGGGCTTGTGGAGAGCGACCTAGAGGCTGCGCTCGATGCGAGCCCTGGCCTCGCCACTGGGCTGGAGCAGCAACCAGGTGGTGAGCAGGTCGGGACCTTGAAGGCTGCCGAGTAGGGCGGCCCGAAGGGTCTTCATCAGGACGCCTTTCTTGACGCCGGCATCGGCCACGGCCTTGCCCAGCAGTTCTTGGGCGGTCTCGGCTGTCAAAGCGCCCTCGGGCAGATGCTCGAGCAGGGCCTTCAGGGCCGGTCGGGCACCGTCAAGCTCGAGTTGCTTGAGGGCGGCCTCGCTGAGTTCGGGGCGCTCAAAGAAGGGACGGGCCTGCTCGATGCCGTCCTTGAGGGTGACCAACGAGGGACCGAGCAGGGCGCAGAGTTCCTGGAGCCAGCTGGCGTCGCTGTGGCTCCAGCCCAGGGCCTTCCATTGGGGCTCGAGTTCAGCCAGAAGTTGCTCGGGGCTGCGCTCGTGGAGCACCTGGCTATTGAGCCAGTTGAGCTTGTCCCAGTCGAAGCGGGCTCCAGCTTTGTTGACCCGATCAAAGCCAAAGACCTGGGCCGCGTCGCTCAGGCTGAACCGCTCTTCCATGCCCTCCGGCGGCGACCAGCCCAGCAGGGTCATGTAGTTCGCCAGGGCCTCAGCGGTGTAACCCTGCTCGCGGAAGTCATTGACCGAGGTGACGCCGTCGCGCTTGGAGAGCTTCTTCCCTTCCTTGTTCAGGATCAGAGGGGTGTGGGCAAATTCGGGGACGGGTGCACCGAGGGCTGCGTAGAGCAGCAGCTGCTTGGCGGTGTTGGCGATGTGGTCTTCGCCGCGGATGACATGGCTGATGGCCATGGCGGCGTCATCCACAACCACCACCAGGTTGTAGAGGGGGTCGCCGATTTGATCGGCCGGAGCGCGACGGGCAATGACCATGTCGCCGCCCAGGTCGCTACCGGACCAGCGCATGGCGCCGCGGACCAGGTCGTTCCAGGTGATGACGGCCTCGTCATCAATGCGAAAGCGGATGGTGGCCTCGCGGCCCTCGGCGATGTAGGCCTGCTCCTGCTCGGGGCTGAGGTCGCGGTGGCGGTTGTCGTAGCGGGGGGCGCGGTTGGCGGCCGCCTGCTGCTCCCGCATTTCAGTGAGCTCTGCTTCGCTGGCATAGCAGCGATAGGCCTTGCCGGAGTCCAGTAGCTGCTGAATGGCGGCGCGATGGGCCTCGATTCGCTCGCTTTGGATCACGGGCTCCGCGTCCCAGTTGATCCCCAGCCACTTCAGCCCTTCAAGGATGTTGGCGGTGTATTCCGGCTTGCTGCGCTCCTTGTCGGTGTCTTCGATCCGCAGCAGGAACTCCCCACCGAGGTGACGGGCGAAGAGCCAGTTGAAGACCGCCGTGCGAGCGGTACCGATATGAAGCGTTCCAGTCGGGCTGGGGGCGAGACGCACACGGACCGCCGCTCCAGTTCCAGTCACTGGCGTTGACCTCAAGGTGGAAACGGGACTGACGGGATTCGAACCCGCAACTTCCGCCGTGACAGGGCGGTGCTCTAACCGGTTGAACTACAGTCCCTTGAGCGCTCTAAGAGCTCTCTCCGTCTGGGATTTCAAGGCCCCAGCCGTGTCGCGTTTGCGACCTCAAAAGTATCCGTTGTCGCCCTGCCCTCCGTCAACACACTCAGGGCCTGAGCCGGCAAACCTTGTGAACTGGCCCTGGTTTTGGGCACAAAAAAACCCGCCAAGGGCGGGCTTGAGATGGTGATGAGCGGAGCTCAGACGATCAGGGGCGGAAGCCGGCGGGTTCGATCAGGCGGACCTGATTGCCGCGGGCAGTGAACTCACGGCCTTGGTCGCTCTGGACGACGACACGACCGCCGGATTTGACGCGGATCACCCGGGCACGAACCCAGCCGAGGGCGGCGGATTCCAGAACCTTGACCACATCACCGGGCTGTAGATCCAACTCCATGTCCGGAAACGAGAGACTGCAGGTAGGGGACATCGAACGCGCCGTGGAGGACTTGAACCCCCGACATCAGGTTTTGGAGACCTGCGTTCTACCAACTGAACTAACGGCGCAGGGCCGATGTCCCCTCTTCAAAGACTTCTGCTGAGCAGAGGTCTTCAGTGGCCACTCCTGGGAGAAGTGGCCGATGTGCTGGAGGCGGTGAGCCTCAGCGATCGAAGCGCTGCTTGACGCGAGTGGCTTTGCCCACCCGGTCGCGCAGATAGAAGAGCTTCGCCCGACGCACCTTACCGCGGCGCTCCACCTTGATGGAAGCCACTTGGGGGCTGTGGATCATGAAGACGCGCTCCACGCCGACGCCCTGGAAGATGCGGCGAACGGTGATGGTCTCGTTGAGGCCGCCGTGGCGCTTGGCGATGATCACGCCTTCGAAGGGCTGGATGCGCTCCTTGTTGCCCTCGGTGATGCGCACGCCGATCCGGACGGTGTCGCCGACGTAGATGTCGGGGAGCTCCTTGGGGTTCTTGGCGATCTGCTCGGCCTCAAAGGCCTGCATCAGGGCGTGGGCGCTGAGCTTGCCCACAGTTGCTTTTGCAGCAGCAGGCTTTTCGGCCACAGCTACGGCGGAGTCAGTTGCAGCCTCGGTGCCGGCGGCTTCCTGGGTCTCTTCGTTCTTGATCTCGTCGGTCATGTCCTTGGAATCCGCTGCCATCCCAGCTCCGTTAAAACGCCTGGCCAAACAACCAGTGTACTGGCTCAAGGTGCCCCCGAATTCCGGGGGCGCAGACGCCACAGCCGGCGGATTGCCAGGGTGGTGCCTGTGACCAGCATCCATAGCAGACCGAGCCCGTTGAGCAGCACGTAAATCGGCTCCGCGGTGGTGCCCAGCCATTCCCCTTCGTGCAGGACCATCAGCCAGTGCACCTGGTCCCGGCCGAAGCCTCCCCAATCCTTCAGAAGCCGATAGGCCATTCCGCTGCAGACGGTCAGCAGCAGCGGCAGCACCACCAGCGGAGCGATGGCGGCATGGAGGCGCCGCATCCAGGCCAGGGTTGCTTGCATGCGGCACAGTTCAGGGCTCAGGTTCTAACTTGCAGAGAGCAGGCCTGCACTGGCGCGATGAACCTCTTTGCTGATTTGCTGGCCGCCACCCAGAAAGAACAAGGTCAGGTGCCCCAGTCGGCGGTGACCCAGACCGGCCCCCGGATTCAGAAAAGTCGCCGCGGTGTCGAGGTCAAGAGCGCGCGTGAGATCGAGACGATGCGCCAGGCCAGCCGGATCGTGGCCACGGTCCTGCGGGAGATCATGGAGTTGGCCCAACCGGGCATGACCACAGGGGATTTGGACGCCCACGCGGAGAAGCGCATTCGCGAGATGGGTGCGACGCCCAGCTTCAAGGGCTACCACGGCTTTCCCGCCAGCATTTGCGCCTCGATCAACAACGAGGTGGTCCACGGCATCCCCAGCAACAAGCGGGTGATTAAGGCCGGTGACCTGGTCAAGGTCGACACCGGCGCCTACTTCGACGGCTACCACGGCGATAGCTGCATCAGCCTGTTGGTCGGTGAGGGTGCTTCCCAGGAGGCCCAGGACCTGGCGCGGGTGGCCCAGGAATCACTGATGAAGGGCCTGGCGACGGTCAAGGCGGGCAGCACCCTGCTGGATCTGGCCGGTGCGGTTCAGGACCACGTCGAGGCCAACGGTTTTGCGGTTGTGGAGGACTACACCGGCCATGGCGTGGGCCGCAACCTGCATGAGGAGCCCTCGGTCTTCAACTACCGCACCCGGGAGCTGCCGAACATGAAGCTGCGCCCGGGCATGACCCTCGCGGTGGAGCCGATCCTGAACGCCGGCAGCAAGGTTTGCCGCACCCTGAAGGACCGCTGGACCGTGGTGACCGTTGACGGCAGCCTCTCGGCCCAGTGGGAGCACACCATCGCGGTGACCAGCGACGGCTGCGAGATCCTGACCGACCGCGACTTCTAGGGCCGGCTGCTGACCAGCCGGAAGTAGGCCCAGCGACTGAGGGTCGCAAGGGGCATCAATAGATAAGTCAAGGGGTTTGGTGTGACGATCACCAACCCCAATCCCCAGTGGGTCTGCCGCAGGATTTCCCGGGCGACAAACGCCGCAGACATCAGCCCGATGGGATTGAGGGCGGAGCGAAATGGGCCGAGGACCAGCCGGCGGATTCGGAAGGTCTCAGTGGCCAGGTCCAGGCTCCGCAGGCTCAGCAGTTGGCCCTGCAGCCGTTTGCTGATCTCATAGAGCGGGCTGACCGCCGCTTGGATCTCGGCCTCGGAGGTGTTGATCCAGACCTCCCGTTTTCGCGTGCCGTCGTCCTGCTGGGCGTAGAGCTCGAGCAACCTCCAGCTGCTGAGGGCATTGACCTCGAGCGATCGCACGATCGCTTCGGGGCTGCGCTCGCCATGGCAGTTCACGCCATGGTTGATCACCAAGATGTCGGCCCGCGCCAGCACGTCGCTCAGGGCCTGCTCCTGGCCCACGCTCCAGCGCACCTGTTCGAGGGGGATGGGGTCCCCATTGGCGCGTTCAGTGCGTAGCGGTCGATCGCTGCTGGTCAGGGCGATCAGCTGCGCTCCCTCCGCGTCGAGCTGCTGCAACAGGGCTTGGCCCAGGCTGCCGCTGGCTCCAGTGAGGGCAACGGTGCGTCCTTGAAAGCGCGGCAGTCCCATGCAGCGGTGGGCGATGGCCTCAGCTTGCGCCATCCTCGGTGCAGAGGACGGTGCTTGGCATGTCGGCGGGGCTGGTGGCCTTGTTCGCTCCCTATTGCCAGGGGAGCGCGCGCCCGGCGGAATTGGAGCGCGCCCTGGAGACCTTGGCCCGTGGCTCCTGCTCTGGGGTGCGTCAGCTCAAGCCCGCTGGGCAGCGGCCCTTTGAGCTGCGTTGGCGGGCGGGGGTGGCCCCTTCGGAGCCGGCGCAGTTGGAGTTGGTGGTGGAGGCGGATCCGACCCGTCCGTCACCGGCACTGCCTGGGGCGAGCTACGCCTGTTCGGTGGCCACCTCTCAGCTGGTGCTCTGGCTGATGGATTGCAGGGAGCAGGACGGTTCGATGGATCTGCCTGAGAGCTTCTGGCAATGGTTGTTGCTTGGACTCGATCCGCCCCCCGGCACCCCTTAGATTCGATTGAACAACTGGGTTGACATGGGCCAGGGCAACGCGGCGAATCACGCTTGTTCCCCCGCCCTGCTGATCGGTTCCTGTGCGCCCTTCAGTGGCAAATCGGCGGTGGTGCTGGGCTTGGCCCGCCAGCTGCTGCAGCGTGGAGTGAGCGTTCGGCTGGGCAAACCCCTGGCTGATAGCGCTGAGGGTTCCGACCCGCTGATCGACGATGACGTGCGCTTCGTCGGCCAGATCCTGGGACTCAAGGATGACCAGCTGGTCCCTTCGGTTCATCTCAAGGACGCCGAAGCAGCTCGGGCGCGTCTGCTGGATGGCAACCTCCAGCCAGGGGCTGGATTCCAGCGGCTGCAGCAGCAACTGCAGTCCTCGAGCGAGGGGCTGACCTTGATGGAGGCCTCAGGCAGCCTCAACGATGGCCGTCTCTATGGACTGAGCCTGGCCCAGGTGGCCGAGGGCTTGCAGGCGCCAGTGCTGCTCGTCCACGCCTGGGACGACAGCAGCAGCGTTGAGCCCCTGCTCGCCGCGCGCGATCAACTGGGTGAGCTGCTGGCTGGGGTGGTGCTCAATGGAGTGCCCCCCGCCCAGGTGACGGCCCTGCGCGCTGATGTGGTCCCCGCCCTCGAGCGGCTTGGCCTGCCGGTGCTGGGGGTGATGCCCCGCTCGCCGCTGCTGCGCAGCGTCACCGTCGAGGAATTGGCTCGCCGCCTCGATGCCCGGACCCTGTGTTGCCCTGAGCGGCACGATCTTCTGGTCGAGACCCTGTCCATTGGTGCGATGAACGTGAACTCCGCCATGGAGTTCTTCCGTCGCCGCCGCAACATGGCTGTGGTCACGGGTGCGGACCGCACCGATATCCAATTGGCTGCGCTGGAGGCCTCGACCCAGTGTTTGATCCTCACGGGTGCGGGTGAACCGTTGCCCCAGTTGATCTCCAGGGCTGAGGAACTTGAGGTTCCCTTGCTCAAGGTCGACCACGACACCTTGACGACCGTTGGGGTGATCGAAAACGCCTTCGGTCAGGTGCGGCTGCATGAATCGGTGAAGGCCACCTATGCCTTCCGCCTTGTGGAAGAGCATTGCGATTTTGAGCGGCTTTTCAGTCGCCTACGGCTGCCAGTCCCTGCGTAATCACTGCTAGTTTCGAAACGTCAGCTGGTGTTATGCGTTGACCCGGTCTCTTGATTTGCCGGCCCTCGACCGGATTGACACCCTGGCTCAAGAGCTGGCGATGCTCCAGGACCGGAGTAAGCGTCGCATTGCCATTCTCGGCAGCCGCCATGTGCCGGTGGTTTCGGTCCACCTGGTGGAGTTGGTGGCCCGCTCCCTGGCCCAGGAGGGGCACAGCTTGATTACTTCGGGCTCCCAGGGCGTGAATGCCGCTGTGATTCGCGGTGTCCTGGAGATCGACCCGTCACGGTTGACGGTGCTGCTGCCGCAAAGCCTGGATAGACAACCCCGGGAATCCCGCGAGCAGCTCGATCGGGTTCTGCACCTGGTCGAGAAACCGGAGAACGACGAGCTGCCGTTGCCGATGGCCAGCAGCCTCTGCAACCAGGAGATCATTCGCCGCTGCGATCAGCTGATTTGCTTTGCCTTCCACGACAGCGAGACCCTGCTGGCGAGCTGCCGAACCGCAGAAGACATGGGCAAGGTGGTCAGCCTGATGTTCTTCGACTGACCCTTTTGCTCAGTTGGCCGCGGCAATGACGGCCTGCAGTCCCTCCCAATAGAGAAGACCGGCGCAGGTCATGGCACCGGCCCAGCAGAGGGAGCGAACGGGCGGAAGGTTGGCGACGTAGGCGGCGATGTAGCCCAGTCGCAGGGCCGGATAGATCCAAGCGGCGGCGATGGCCACCGGCGAGCTGACGCCGGCCATCAGGCAAATCAGCGCGGCCGGGGCGTAGAGGGTGAAGGCCTCAAAGCTGTTGAGGTGCGCCCAGTTGGCCCGCTTGCCCCAGTCCGGCAGCCGCTCGGCCATGGCCCGGGGGGCTGCCAGGTCGCTCAGTTGGAAGTCGGCCTTGGAGCGGGCCGCGCCGAGGGGCACCAGGCTGGAGACCACAACACCGGCGCTGAGGAAGAGCGACCAGGCAAAGGCGGGATGCATCGGGGCCAACGGGCTTGGGTTGCCTCCTTTTCTAGGCTGAGCCCGGTTCACCCCGCGCGACCGCATGGCCTCCAGCTACTCCTTCGACGTCGTCTCCGATTTCGATTGGCAGGAATTGGTGAACACCCTGGACCAGGTGCGCCGCGACGTCTCGACCCGCTACGACCTCAAGGATTCGGGCACCGAAGTGGACCTGGAGGAGACCAGCCTGACGATCACGACCGCAAGCGATATGACGCTGCAGGCGGTTGAGGATGTGCTGCGTCAGAAGGCGACCAAGCGCAACCTCTCGCTCAAGATCTTCGACTTCCAAACCCCTGAGCCCGTCGGCGGCAACAAGGTCAAGCAGGTGGTCAAATTGCGCAAAGGGCTCAGTCAGGAGCTGGCGAAAAAGCTCAGCAAAACCATTCGCGACGAGCTCAAGAAAGTCACTGTCGCCATTCAGGGTGATGCCCTGCGGGTGACCGGCAAAAGCAAAGATGACCTTCAGGCGGTGATTCAGCTGCTGAAGGACCAGGACGTCGAAGTGCCCCTGCAGTTCCAGAACTACCGCTAGATCGCAGCGTTTCTGTCAGCCCATGACCCGCTCAGGCTGGCGTTTTTGGATCGATCGGGGCGGCACCTTCACCGATGTGGTGGCCAGCAGGCCGGATGGGGAGCTGGAGGTCTTCAAGGTGCTCTCGGAGCAACCCGACCATCCGGGGGATCCGGCGGTTCGGGTGATTCGTCAGTGCCTGGGACTGGGGACGGAGCAGCACGTCATTCCTCCGGGGCTCGTGGCCGAGGTGCGGCTGGGGACCACGGTGGCCACGAATGCCTTTTTGGAGCGCGGCGGTGCGCGCACCCTGTTGCTGATCAACCGGGGCTTCGCTGATCTGCTGACGATTGGAGATCAACACCGGCCTGATCTCTTCGCCTTGGCCATTCGCCGTCCGCAGCCGTTGCAGGGCCGGGTGATTGAGGTTCAGGGCCGCCTGGCGGCCGATGGCCAGGAGCTTGAGCCCCTGCTGTTGGATGAGGAACTGCGGGCTGCCGTTCAGGCGGCGAAGGAGGACGGCTACAGCAGTGTTGCCGTGGCCCTGCTGCACAGCACCACCAATGGGAGCCATGAGCAGCAACTTGGCTCCTGGTTGGAGCCATTCGGCTTTGAGCAGATCGCCCTCTCCCATCAGGTCAGTCCCCTGCCGCGCCTGGTGCCGCGGGGTCAGACCACGGTGCTGGAGGCCTCCGTGGGTCCGGTGCTGCAGGGTTATCTGCAGCAGGTGCAAGAGGCCCTGGGCCGCCATGTGCCGCTGCGGGTGATGCAGTCCAGTGGTGTCTTGGCTGCCCCAGCTGCGCTGCGCGCCAAGGACACGATCCTGTCGGGGCCGGCCGGGGGGCTCGTCGGTGCGGTGCGCACGGCGGCGGAGGCGGGCTTTGGCCGCATCGTCGGTTTTGACATGGGCGGGACGTCGACCGACGTTTGCTACTGCGATGGGCCCTGGCCCCGCTTGGAGCAGGTGGAGCTCGAGGGGCTGCCGATTCAGGCGCCGATGCTGGCGATTCACACCGTGGCCGCCGGCGGTGGATCGCGCCTCCAGTTCGATGGTGTGCGCCTGCGGGTCGGTCCCGAGTCGGCGGGGGCGGATCCCGGTCCGGCTTGCTATCGCCGCGGTGGGCCCCTGACCGTCACCGACGCCAATCTGTTGCTCGGGCGGCTGCAGAGCGAGCAGTTCCCCGCGGTCTTTGGCCCCAAGGCTGATCAACCGCTGGATGGGAGTGTTGTGCGGTCGCAGTTCGAAGCCCTTGGCGAGCGCTTGGGCTGCTCGGCCGAGGCGGCGGCCGAGGGGGCTCTGGACTTGGCCTTGGAGCGGATGGCCGAGGCGATTCGCCGCATCTCGATCCAGCAGGGCCATGACGTGCGTGAAGCCGTGCTCTGCTGCTTCGGTGGGGCTGGCGGCCAACACGCCTGTGCCCTGGCGGAGCGGCTGGGGATGCAGCAGGTGCTCCTGCATCCCTTCGCTGGGGTGCTGTCGGCCTACGGCATTGGCCTGGCGGATGAGGGGCAGGTGTGGGAGAAGTCCTGGGGGCGTCCGCTCTCAGCAGGCGACTTGGCTGCACTGGAGGCGATCACGGCTGAACGGATCCGTGCCGTCCCCGCGTCTCCCCAGCTGCAGCGGACCCTGCAGTTGCGCTTACCAGGCCGGGACCAGTGCCTGGCGGTGCCTTGGCCCCAGCCCTGCCCGGGCCCTGAGCGGCTGCGGCAGCAGTTCATCGCCCAGTTCCAGCAGCGCTACGGCTACCTCCCCAGCGGCGATCGGCCCGAGATTGTCGTCGATCGCCTCAGCCTGGAGTTCAGCTGGCCCGGTGCCATGGCTCGCCCCCGCTCCAGCTATGCCGTCGCCGCCGAGCCCCAAGGGCCCGGGAGCGTCTCGGTCTTCCTGGATGGCGCCTGGAGGTCCGCCGCCCTCTGGCAGCGCGCCCAGATCGCCCCGGGTCAGTGCATTGAGGGTCCGGCCTTGATCTGTGAGGCCACAGGCACCAACCTGCTGCCCGCGTCCTGGCGTGCGCGCTGCCTGCCTGGGGGCGAATTGCTCTTGAGCCGTGAGGCAGCGGCTGGTCTTCAGTCCAGCAAGGCCCAGACCACTGATCCTGACCCGGTCAATTTGGAGTTGTTCGGCCATCGCTTCATGGCGATTGCTGAGCAGATGGGCACCCGTCTGCAGCAGACCAGCGTCTCGGTGAACATCAAAGAGCGCCTGGATTTCTCCTGTGCCCTCTTTGACGGGCGGGGACGTCTGGTGGCCAATGCGCCGCACATCCCCGTTCACCTGGGCTCCATGGGGGAGAGCGTGTTGGCCCTGATGCGGGCCGTTGAGCAGGGGGAGCTCGAGCCCCTGCAGCCCGGGGATGCGGTCGTCTCCAACAACCCGTTCAATGGCGGCACCCATCTGCCGGACCTCACGCTGATTACGCCGCTGTTTTCCCCCTCAGGCGGTGACCAGCCCGTGGCCTTCGTCGCCTCCCGCGGCCACCACGCCGATGTGGGAGGGATCACGCCTGGATCCATGCCATCCAGTAGTCGTTCGATTGCGGAGGAGGGACTGCTGTTCGACAACGTCCCGCTGGTGCGGGGCGGCCGGCTGCTGGAGCAGGCCTGGCGGGAGCGGCTGGCCCAGGGGCCCTGGCCGGCCCGCAACCCCGATCAGCTGCTGGCGGATTTGCAGGCGCAACTGGCAGCCAATGACCTCGGGGTTCAGCGTCTGTTGGCCTTGATGGATGCGGTGGGTGAAGCGCGGGTGCTGGCCTACATGGGTCACGTCCAGGATCAGGCGGCCGCTGCGGTGCGTCAGGTCCTCAGTCGACTGTCCGATGGCGAGGCGCGGGTTCCGCTGGATGCCGGCCCGGAGATCGTCGTTCGCCTGTCGGTGGATCGCCAGCAGCGCCGCGCTCGGATTGATTTCAGCGGGACCTCCGCTCAGATTGAGGGCAATCTCAACGCCCCCTTGGCGATCACCAAGGCTGTGGTGCTCTATGTCTTCCGCTGCCTAGTGCAGGAGCCGATTCCCCTGAATGCCGGCTGTTTTGATCCCTTGGAACTGGTGGTGCCGGAAGGCTGTCTATTGAACCCCCGGCCCCCAGCCGCTGTGGTGGCGGGGAATGTTGAGACCTCCCAAGCGGTGGCCAATGCCCTGTTTGCGGCGGTGGGGGCGCTGGCGGCCTCCCAGGGGACGATGAATAACTTGAGCTTTGGCAATGCCCATTGCCAGTACTACGAGACGGTGTGCGGCGGAACCGGAGCTGGCGAGGGGTTTGCGGGTGCCGATGCGGTGCAGAGCCACATGACCAACTCCCGCCTGACGGATCCAGAAATCCTGGAGCAGCGCTTACCGGTGCGGCTTGAGCAGTTTGCGATTCGCGCCGGCAGCGGGGGCATCGGCCGCTGGCCCGGTGGCCATGGCGTGGTGCGGACCCTGACGGCCCTGGAGCCCTTGACGGCCTCCCTGCTCAGCGGCAGTCGCCTGGTGCCCCCCTTCGGTCTGGCCGGTGGCGGCGCTGGGGCCTGCGGTCAAAACAGCCTGCGGCGGGCCGGCTCTGCGCAGCTGGAGCCCTTGCCGGGTTCTGCGCTGGTGGAGCTGCAGCCCGGTGATCAACTCCAGATGGCGACCCCCGGTGGCGGCGGCTATGGAGCAATGGAGCCATGAGACGACACTCCCCCTTCGCCATGGCTGTGGCCTGCCTCGCCCTGGCCTTCCCCAACGCGGCCGGGGCGAACCTCTTGCAGGAGCGCAGTCAACGTTTCCATCCCGTTGAGTCCTCCGCCGGAGTCGTGGCAGCCCAGGAGGCCCAGGCCGCGGCGGTGGGTGCTGAGATCCTGCGCCGGGGCGGCAATGCCGTCGATGCGGCCGTCGCGACGTCCTTTGCCCTAGCGGTGACCCTGCCCCAGGCGGGCAATTTGGGCGGCGGCGGCTTCCTGTTGCTCTGGCTGCCCAAGCGGGGGCCGATTCGCACCTGTGCGGCGGTAGCCCGGGGACCGGAGCTTCCCCAGGCCATCAGCCTGGGCCGAGGTGAGGCCGTGGCCCTGAACTTCCGCGAGAAGGCTCCGCTGGCGGCCCGGGCGGATCTGTTCTTGAACCCCGACGGCACGGTGAATCGCCAGCGGGCCCTGCGCAGCCTCCTGAGCACGGGGGTCCCCGGCACGGTGGCTGGCTTGACCCAGGTGCAACGCCGCTATGGCTGCCTCTCCCTCGCCCAGGTGATGCAGCCGGCGATTGACCTGGCTGAACAGGGTGTTCTGGTGGGGCCGGAGTTGAGTGACTCCCTCCAGGCGGCGGCGCCGTTGCTGAAGGCTGATCCCACGAGCCGTTCCCAGTTCTTCAAGCCCGATGGGGCCCCCTACCTGAGCGGCGAGCGCCTGAAGCAACCGCTGCTGGCGCGCAGTCTGCGCTGCATTGCTGAGCAGGGCGCCCGTTGCTTCTACAGCGGTCCCTTGGCCGAGAACCTGGTCGCTTTGATGCAGGCCCAGGGCGGTCTGATCAGCCTGGAGGATCTCAAGCGCTATCAAGCCCCCTGGATGCGTCCGCTGCAGGGGGAACTCCGGGGCTATCCCGTGCTGACGATGCCCCCTCCCAGCGGGGGCGGGGCCACCCTGCTGCAACTGCTCAAGGTCCTGGAGCCGCTGCAGCTTCAGCGCAGCGGTCTGAACAGCGCCGCGACGATTCACCGGATGGTGGAGGCCATGAACCTGGCCTACCGGGACCGCAACCGACTCCTGGGCGATCCGGACCAGGTGGCGATGCCGCTGGATCGTCTCCTCAGTGATCGCTATGCCGATGCCCAACGGCGACAGATTCGGCTCGATCGTCACCGCCCTGCCGCTGAGCTGGAAGCCGAGGTACTGCCGGCCCAGGGCGGCACCAATACGACCCACCTCTCTGTGGTGGACCGCGATGGCGGGTTGGTGAGCACCACCACCACCTTGAACACGGCCTACGGCAATGGCATCAGCGTTCCTGGCGCCGGGTTCCTACTCAACAACGAGATGGACGACTTCACGGCCAAGCCCGGAGCGCCCAATGCCTACGGCCTGCGCCAGGGCAGCCAGAACGCCATCGCCCCAGAACGCCGTCCCCTCAGCTCGATGACCCCGACCCTGGTGTTCCACGCCGATGGCAGGCCCCTGCTGGCCACGGGCAGCCCAGGCGGAAGCCGGATCATCACCACAGTTCTGCAGGTGCTGCTGAACCGGTTGGTGCATGGCCTCAACCTGGCCTCAGCGGTGGCAGAGACCCGGATCCACAGCCAACTCTGGCCTGATCAAATCAGCACGGAGCAGGGGTTGAGTCCCGACACCTGGCGGCTGCTGGAGCAGCGGGGCCATCAACTCCAGCTGCGTCCAGCGATGGGGTCAGCGAACTCTGCAGAAGTCCGCTACGACGCCGAGAGACTCCTTGGCAGTTGGGGTGTGGCTGACCCCCGTCGACCGGATGCCGCGGCAGTGCCGGAGCATCCCTAGACGCGCAGCATCGACGGCAGCCAGTTCACCAAGGGCGGGAAGCAGACGATCAGCAGCAAGACCGCGAGTTGAACGCCGATGAAGGGCCAGGCACCGCGGTAGATCGACTGGGTGCTGACCTCGTCTGGAGCCACCCCGCGGAGGAAGAACAGGGCAAAGCCGAAGGGGGGCGAGAGGAACGAGGTCTGCAGGTTCGCGCCGATCAGCACCCCAAACCAGAGCAGGGCCTCAGGTCCCAGCAACTGCCGCGCGCTGGGCAGCAGCAAGGGCAAGACGATGAACGCGATCTCAAAAAAGTCGATGAAGAAGCCCAGGGCAAAGATCACGGCCATGCTCACCAGCAAAAAGCCCGCCTTGCCCCCCGGCAGGTTGAGCAGCAGATCGCTGATCAGCTGATCGCCGCCCACGCCGCGGAAGACCAGGCTGAAGGCGGTGGATCCCAGCAGAATCGCCATCACCATCGCGGTGGTGCGCAGGGTGTCGTCGCAGACCTGATTGAGGCCGCGGCGATTCAGTCCCCCCTCCAGGGCCGCCAGGGCCATGGCTCCGATCGCCCCAATCGCTCCAGCTTCGGTGGGGGTGGCCAGGCCAAAAAAGATGCTGCCCAGCACCAGCAGGATCAAGCCCAGGGGCGGCAGCAGCACCTTCAACAGTGCCCCGCCGCTCGGCTGGCTGGAGCCGGCCTCGGCGGTGAGGGCTGGCGCTAGCTCGGGCTTCAGGCTGCTGATGACCAGGACGTAGAGCGCGAAGCCCGCGGTCATCAGCACCCCGGGGATCAGCGATCCCAGAAACAGGTCACCAACGGAGACCCCCAACTGGTCGCCAAGCACCACCAGCACGATGCTTGGCGGAATGATCTGGCCCAGGGTGCCGGAGGCGGCAATGACTCCTGTGGCCAGGGAACGGTCGTAGCCCGCCCGCAGCATCACCGGCAGGGAGATCAGTCCCATGGTGGTGACCGTGGCGGCGACGACACCGGTGGTTGCGGCGAGGAGCGCCCCCACCAGCACCACCGCCAGGGCCAGGCCGCCGCGGACTCCCCGCAGCAGTTGGCCCATGGCCACAAGCAATCGTTCGGCGATGCCCGAGCGCTCGAGCATGGCCCCCATGAACACGAAGGCCGGAATCGCCAGCAACGTGAAGTTGCTCATGATCCCGAAGATCCGCTGGGGCAGCGCCGTCAAGAACTGTGGTTCAATCACCCCAACGGCCATCCCCAACAGGGCGAAGAGCACCGAGATGCCGCCCAGGCCGAAGGCCACCGGGTAGCCGCTCAGTAGCGCCAGCACCAGGGCGATGAACATCGCGGGCCCCAGCACCTCGCCGGGGAAAAAGGTGATGACGTAGCCGAAGGCCTCCAGTTCCATCAGCGCTCACGCCTCAGGCGCAGCGCCTGGGCCAGCCCCTGCAGCGCCAACAAGCCAAAGCCCAGGGGGATCAAGCTTTTGATCCAGTAGCGCGGCAGGCCGTTGGGATCCGGCGACTGCTCCCAGATCTGCCAGGACTGCAGGGCGGGCAGTAGCGAGACCAGCAGCACCATGACCGCGAAGGGCAGCAGCAGCAGCAACGTCCCGCCGAGTTCAACCCGCCGTTGTTTGCGGGCGGACCAGCGGCTGTGGAGCACATCCACGCGGACATGGCCATTGCGCTGGAGCGTGTAGCCCAGCCCCAGCAGGAAGGCGATGGAAAACAGGGCCCACTGGGCCTCGATCAGGGCGTTGGAGCTCAGGCTCAGTCCCAGGGCCAGGCCGAGGTAGCGCCCGACCACATTCCAGGCCCCGACCACCAACATCAGCAGGATGGACCAGCGACCAATCCAGGCGGCACCCTGGTTCAGTCGATCGATCTGATCAGGCCAGTCCAAGCGCGCCATCAGCGGGGTTGGCCGTAGCTGAAGCTGGCGTAGGAGAGCTGATTCACCCGGTTCCAGGCCCAGATCTGCTCACGGAAGGTCTGCCAGCCGGCGTAGAGGGTTTTGAAATCCTGGTTCGTCCGCGCCGTGTCGGCGTAAAGCTGGTCGCTGGCTTCGCGGGCGGCCGTCAGGATCGCTTCGTCGTAGGCACGCAATTGGGTTCCGCCTGTAATCAGGCGCTGCAGGGCCTGACCGTTGAGGCTGTCGTAGCGGCTCAGCATCGAGAGGTTCGCTTCGTAGCAGGCCGTGCTGAACATCGCCTGATAGTCCGCCGGAAGGGCGCGCCAGGCGCTCTGGTTCACCAGGGCCGCGAGGGTCGGACCCGGTTCCCACCAGCCTGGGTAGTAGTAGAAGCGGGCCGCCCGGGGGAGGCCGAGCTTCTCGTCGTCGTAGGGGCCGGTCCACTCCGCCGCATCGATGGCGCCTCGATCGAGGGCCAGGTAGATCTCGCCGCCGGGTAGGACCTGAACGTTCACCCCGAGGGAGGCCATGACCTTGCCCCCCAGGCCGGGGATGCGCATCTTCAGGCCCCGCAGGGACTGCAGTCCCTCCAGTTCCCGTTTGAACCAGCCGCCCATTTGGGCTCCGGTGTTCCCCGCCGGGAAGCTGATCACACCGAAATCGGCGTAGAGGCGATTGATGGCCTCATTGCCGCCACCCTCATAGAGCCAGGCGTTCTGCTGCTGCGCCGTCAGGCCAAAGGGCACGGAGGTGCCGAAGGCCAGCGCGGGGTTCTTGCCGACGTAGTAGTAGCTGGAGGTGTGGCCGCATTCGACGGAGCCGTTTTGCACGGCGTCGAGCACTTCCAGGCCCGGCACCAGTTCCCCGGCGGCATAGGGCTCGATCTGGAAGCTGCCCTCGCTCAGTTCCGCGACCCGGCGGCTGATGGTCTGGGCGCCGCCAAAAATCGTGTCCAGGGAGTGGGGCCAGCTGGTGGCCATGCGCCAGCGCACCTGGGGCCGTGCGACCCCGGAGGCATCACCGACTTTGCGGATGCGGCAGGCACCCAGTAAGGAGGCTGCTCCCGCGGAGCCCGCCGCTGTGGCCGCAGCCCGCAGCAGGCCCCGCCGCTGCATCGTCAGGCCACCGCGGCGAAGCACTCGCGGAAGGCCGCGATGGTGGTGTCGATGTCTTCGTCGGAGTGGGCCAAGGAGGTGAAGCCCGCCTCAAAGGCGCTGGGGGCCAGGTAGATGCCGCGCTCGAGCATGGCGCGGTGCACCTTGCCGAAGCGCTCCGCATCGGCGGCTTTGGCCTCTTCGAAGTTGCGCACCGGACCCTCGCAGAGGAAGAAGCCGAACATGGCGCTCACCGAACCACCGGTGATGGGCAGACCCGCGCTGCGGGCGCCATCCATGATTCCGGCGATCAGGCGGCTGGTCATCGCTTCAAGGCGCTCGTAGCTGCCGGGTTGCTTGAGCAACTCCAGGGTCTTGATGCCAGCGGTCATGGCCAGGGGGTTTCCGCTGAGGGTGCCGGCCTGATACATCGGGCCGGCGGGGGCCACCATGCTCATGATGTCGGCGCGGCCGCCGTAGGCACCCACGGGCAGTCCGCCGCCAATGACCTTGCCCATGGTGGTCAGGTCAGGGGTGACGCCGAACTTGGCCTGGGCACCGCCGTAGCTGATGCGGAAGCCGGTCATCACTTCATCGAAGACCAGCAGGGCGCCGTTCTCCTTGGTCAGCTCACGAATGCCCTCGAGGAAGCCGGGCTCGGGGGTGATGAAGCCCGCGTTGCCGACGATCGGCTCGAGGATCACACCGGCGATCTCACCGGGGTTCTCAGCAAAGAGTTGCTTGACCGCTTCCAGGTCGTTGTAAGGAGCGGTGAGGGTGCTGGCGGCGGTGGTGCGCGGCACGCCAGGGGAATCGGGCAGGCCCAGGGTGGCCACACCGGAGCCGGCCTTCACCAGGAACATGTCCGCGTGGCCGTGGTAGCAGCCTTCGAACTTGATGATCTTTTCGCGGCCGGTGAAGGCGCGCATCAGGCGCAGCACCGACATGCAGGCCTCGGTGCCGCTGTTGACGAAGCGCACCATCTCCACGGAGGGGACGGCATCGATCACCATCTCGGCCAGCTGGTTCTCGAGGGCGCAGGGGGCGCCGAAGCTCGTGCCTTTCTCCAGGGCGTCGTGCAGCGCGCTGATCACCTCAGGGTGGGCATGGCCGCAGATGGCAGGGCCCCAGCTGCCGATGTAGTCGATGTAGCGGTTGCCATCGACGTCCCAGGCGTAGGCCCCTTTGACGCGGTCAAAGACGATCGGCTGGCCGCCAACCGAACGGAAGGCGCGCACGGGTGAACTGACGCCGCCGGGCATCAGCTTCTGGGCGGCACTGAAGAGTTCCTGGGAACGGGTGGTGTTGTGCACAGGTGCCGAGACAGGAGCCGAGGTCAAAACGGAATCCGCAGACTGGATTGGGGCTCGAGACCCCAAATGGGCCTTAAGCGTCGCCCATCCTTACGCAATCACCGCCCAAGCGGTCGAGACCGTGCCAGCTCGTTAAGGTCGTTGGGCGTCCCCACAATCGCTGTGAATCCAGACTGGGGCTTGGTTGAGCGCCGATTGAAGGCCCTGCTGCCGGCGCGCTCGGTGGTGGCCAAGCGTCAGGAGTTGCTGGCCTACGACTGCGATGGTTTGACGCTGCATCGCCATCAACCGCCCTTGGTGGTTTTGCCGGAGACCACCGCTGAGGTGGCGGCGGTGGTGCGCCTTTGCAACGAGCTTCAGGTTCCATTCATCGCCCGAGGCAGCGGCACGGGCCTCTCGGGCGGAGCCTTGGCGGAGCAGCCCGCGCTGGTCATCGCCACCAGCCGCATGCGCCGGGTGATCGCCATTGATCTCCCCAATGAGCGCATCACCGTGGAGCCCGGGGTGATCAACAGCTGGGTGACGCGGGCGGTCGCCGGCGATGGCTTCTATTACGCCCCCGATCCCTCCAGCCAGGTGGCCTGCAGCATCGGCGGGAACGTGGCGGAGAACTCCGGCGGGGTGCACTGCCTGAAGTACGGCGTGACGAGCAACCACGTCCTTTCGATGGAGGTGGTCCTCCCCGATGGCAGCGTGACGACCCTGGGTTCGGGCATGGCGGAGACCCCCGAGCTGGACCTGCGTGGGGTGTTCATCGGTAGTGAGGGAACCCTGGGGATTGCGACGGCCATCACCCTGCGCCTGTTGCGGCAACCGGCCTGCGTGGCGGTGCTGTTGGCGGACTTCGCCTCGATGGAGGCGGCGGGCGAGGCCGTGCGTCTGGTGACCGCCGCTGGGGTCCTGCCGGCGGGCATGGAAATCATGGATCGCCGCTGCATCCATGCGGTCAATGACTTCTTCGGCGTGGATGAGTACCCCCGCGAGGCCGCAGCTGTTCTGTTGGTGGAACTCGACGGGCACCCCCTGGAGGTCCAGGAGTCGGTGCAGATGGCCGCGGAGCTCTGCCGGGAGGCCGGAGCCGGTGGGGTCCGTGAGGCCTGGAGTCAGGAAGAGCGCGATCGCCTTTGGAAGGGCCGCAAGAGTGCGATTTCAGCCCTGGGCCGCCAATTCCCCAACTACTACTTGCAGGACGGGGTGGTGCCGCGGACGGCCCTGCCGCGGGTCTTGGCGGCGATTGAACGATTAAGTGAGGAGCACGGTCTGGCGGTGGCCAACGTCTTCCACGCCGGTGATGGCAACCTCCACCCCTTGATCCTGTATCGCGCCGATGAGCCCGGCGTGAACGAGCGGGTCACGGCCTTGGGGGCAGCCATCTTGAAGCTCTGCCTCGATGCTGGCGGCAGCATCAGTGGTGAACACGGGGTGGGCAGCGACAAGCGCTGCTACATGGACTGGATGTTCAGTCCCGATGACCTCGAGACGATGCAACTGGTGCGGCGGGCCTTTGATCCAGACGGCCTGGCCAACCCCGGCAAGATCTTCCCCACCCCGAAGAGCTGCGGAGAATCGGCCCGTCGCTGGGTGGAGCTGAAGGAGGAGGGCCAGCGCCTACCCGAGGGGGTCGAGCTCTACTAGGGCCAGCTGTCCTCGTCTTCGTCCTCTTCCGGCGGCCAGGCCAGGTTCACCACCACCGGGGCATGGTCACTGGGTTGGACATTGCCGCGGGGCTGTTTGTCGATGACGCAGCCGGTGGCGCAGCCCAGGAGCTCCTCTGAGAGATAGATGTGGTCGATGCGCCAGCCCAGGTCCCGGTCCCAGGCCCCGCTGCGGTAGTCCCACCAGCTCCAGTGCCCACTGCCCGGTTCAAAGACACGAAAGACATCCGTGAGGCGATCAGCGAGGGCGGCGCGCAGGGCTGTGCGCTCTGGATCGCTGGCCATGATCGTGCCGCTGAGGCGTTGCGGGTCCGGTAGATCCCGGTCCTCCAGACCGATGTTGAAGTCCCCCACCATGCAGAGCGGATCCCCTTGCTCCTCCTGCACCGCCAGGTAGCGCTGCAGGCAGGCCAGCCACTCAAGCTTGTAGGGGTATTTCTCGCTCTTCAGGGAGCTGCCATTGGGGACGTAGAGGTTCAGGATCCTCACCCCATCGACCATTCCGCTGATTACCCGTTTTTGTTCGCTGAGCGGCCCCGCGTCCGGGAGCAGGGCGTCGAAGCCCACCTGGACGTCCTCCAGCGGCTCTCGGCTGATCAGGGCGACGCCGTTGTAGGCCTTCTGTCCGCTGATGGCGCAGTGGTAGCCGATCTGCTCAAAGGCCTGCAGCGGGAACAGGTCGTCGCTGACCTTGGTCTCCTGCAGGCAGAGCACATCCGGTTCATGGGTCTGCAGCCAGGCCAACACTTGATCCAGGCGGGTCCGCACGGAATTGACGTTCCAGCTGGCGATGCGCATCGATGGGAGGTGGCTTGGGGCTGCTCCTAGCATTCCCGCCAAGCTGTTCGATCGAAGTGCCATGTACCGGGGACTCACCGCGGCCTTGATCGCGGCCGCCGCAGTGCTGCCCCTCGCGGCTCGCGCCCAGTCCGGCAACACGAACCTTGCTCCCGAGCCGAGCGTTTTTGATCAGGGCCCCGGTGGCACCAGTCGAAAGGGCGGGTCGCTGCTGGACAGCACGAATCCGATCGACCTGATGAACAAGCTGCGGCGCAGCTCGGCGATGGATGACGCCACCGACCCCGGCGACGCCATTGACGCGGCACTGCGTCAGCTCGACAGCCAGGCGGCTCCCCCTAGCTCTGGGGCTTCTTCTCCGCTGGTGACGGCTCCTTAGCGCTCTTTTTGTTCTCCCTGAGGCTGTCGAGTCCCCAGCTGGCGGCGACACGATCCAGGCGTGGGTCTTTCTTTTCCGGTTGCCTGGCCTGGGCGTCCGCCAGGGCCTGACCAGCTCCCGCGAGGTCGCCTTGGTCTTGTTTCAGCAAGGCAATGGCAAGAAGAGGTCTGGGGTCTCGCGGGAAATCTTTGGCGAGCTGTCCATAGAGGGCTAAGGCGTCCGCGCTCTTCCCTTGCCGCTGGCGCAGATCACCCAGCAGTAGGCCAAGACCCAGCTTTTGTGGCTGGGGGGTGGGTTTACTGCTGGCCTCCAGCAGGGTCTTGAGCTGGGCCTCGGCTTCGGCGCCGCGCCCCTGCTCCAGTTGGATCAGGGTGAGCAACTGCAGCGCTTCAATCCGATCGGGCTTGAGGTTGAGGATCTGGCGTAACTCCCGCTCAGCCCCGGGGCGGTCGTTGTTGTCGCGGCGGAGCTCCGCCAGCAGCAGACGCAGCTGCCAGTTCTGAGGCTGCTGATCGGCCAGGCGCTCCAGCACGAGGCTGGCCTCCTGGGATTGACCTTGCTGAATCAACAGATCGATGAGCCGCTGCTGATCCGCGTTGCTGGCGGATCCGTCGCCGAGGCGGGCTTGCAGCAGGGCAATTTGGCGCTCATTGCTGCCCTCGGGGCTGCCCTGGGCTTTGAGGGCTTGGTGCTGACCCAGCAGCCAGCCGCCGGTGAGTGACACCGTCACCAGCCCCGATGCCACCAGGGCGATGAGCACGCCATCGCGCTGGTTGGTGCGGCCGCGTGCCGGCATCGAGGAACCTGCAAGTGGGCCTCAGTCTGGGCCCTTTTTGCAAGCTCGGTACATTGTCCAGCGGGCGATGGATTTCACGAGCGCCCAGAGGGTTTCAGCCACGATGCGTCAACACCCCATTTCCCCGGTCACAGAACCGATGCAGTACCGCGCCATCGGCGTGGTGCGGGGGACTTACGTGCCGGCTGATGCAGATCAGCTCACCCGTGGAGTGATCCAGACCGAGGACGGCTCAGAGATTGATGCCGTTGTCCTTGGACGCGTGCTGACGCTGATGCGTCGTCACTTGGACCTGAGCAAGCCCCACCTCTGGGTGGCCTATCCCCGTTTCCGCGATCCCGATCAGCTCCATCTCCAGCTGGTGGGGGTCTGGGAACCCAGCACCCTCTCCCCCGAGGAGAGTGCCGATGAGGGGGATGACCTGCCCGAAGGCGATGGCTATTTCTCGGTGCGCGGCGAGCTGATCTACACCCGTCCAGAGGACGGTGATCTGGTCGTCAAGATTCGCCAGCAGCCCAGGCCTGACGGTCGCCGCCCAACCCCGTTCAAACTCCAGCTGAAGGGCCAGGTGGATCCCGCCCATCTGCGCCACTTCGTTTCATTGGATCTGCGCCGCGAGGGTCAAACCCTGCAGGTTGAGAACCACGAAGTCATTGCTCCTGTGCCCCAACGGGCCGGCCGCGGTCGCGGCGGTCCCCGCGGTGCTCGCCGCTAGGTGCGTCTGGCCAGCTCCGATCAGGGATCAACGGCGGCGTTGCGGGCCGGTGTTGCTGTCGCGGGCATCAGTGTTGTCTCCGTTGTGGGCCCTGTGCTGGGCCTCTCCCCCTGGCTGATTGCCGGAGCGGCCGGTGGGGCACTGACGGCCCTGACGCTGGATGCAGCTCGCTTTGGTGGCCTGGGGGGCCATCTGCTGGCCGAGGCCCTGCCCTTTGGTCTGGGTCGCTCTCGGCTGAGACGGATTGCTGTGCATGAGGCCGGACACCTGCTGCTGGCCGCAGAGAACCAGTTGCCGGTGAAGCAGGTTCTGGTGGGCAGCCGCGCCTGTTTGCGCCATGGTTTGCGCGTGAACGGCAGCACCGAATTGGAACCTCCCGCCCAGGTGAAGATGCCGCTGGAGGATCTGCGGCGTTGGAGCCGGGTGCTTCTGGCGGGGATGGTGGCGGAGGTCGTCGAGTACGGCGGCTCCCGCGGCGGCGCCGATGACCGGGCTCTGCTGGGACGGCTCTGGGGCCTCTCCGGACACGATGTGATGACGGCGCAAAACGAGCAGCGTCGCGCCCGCCGCGAGGTGCAGCAGTGGCTGGAGCAGCACCGCGAGCAGCTTCAGGCCAGCGCGGAGCAGCTTCTGCAGGAGGCCTGATGGGATCCCTGGCGGTGGTGGATTGCCCGACGGGATTGGCCGGGAACATGCTCCTGGCGGCCCTGTTCGACTGCGGACTGCCTGAGGAGGTGGTCCACCAACCCCTGGCGGCCTTGGGTTTGGCTGGGCTCTATCGCCTGCAGCTGGAGGAGCGCCGCAGCGCAGGACTGCGTGGCTTGCATCTGGAGGTGGAGCTGCTGGAGCGGCAGCCCCCCCATCGCCACTGGGCGAGCCTCAAAGAGCAGATTCAGGCAGCCGATTGGCCGCCGGCACTCCGTGAGTCGGTGTTGAGGGCCTTTGGGGTGCTGGCGGAGGCGGAAGGCGCGGTCCATGGCCACCCGCCCGAGCAGGTGCATTTCCATGAGGTGGGGGCCCTGGATGCCCTGGTGGATGTGGTCGGCGTCTGCGCTGGCTTGCAGCACTTCGGGGTTGAGCGCCTGATCTGCAGTCCTCCACCCGCTGGCCATGGCCAGGTCAAGAGTGCCCACGGCCTGCTGCCGGTGCCGGTGCCCGCGGTGCTGGAGCTGGCCACGCGCCATGGGGTTCCGCTCGCCACGAGTGCGGGCTTTCCTGCAGCGGAATTGACGACGCCGACGGGATTGGCCCTGATGGTGGCCTGGGCAGAGTGCTTCGCGCCGGCGCCGTCCCTGCGTCCGAGCCGGCTGGGGATCGGGCTGGGCACGCGCGAGTTGGATCGCCCGAATCAGTTGCGCCTGCTCCTGGCTGAGGCGGATGTCCCCGCTAGCAGCGCGCCCGAGTTGCAGACCGTTGTGCAGCAGCAGGCCCAGATCGACGATGCCACCCCGGAGGATGTGGCCTTCCTCCAGGAGGCCCTGCGGGAGGCCGGGGCGTTGGAGGTCTTTGCCCAGCCGGTCGTGATGAAGAAGGGACGCGCGGGCAGCTTGATCACAGCATTGGCCTGGCCGGAGCAGGCGGAGGCCCTGCGGGCGATCTGGTGGCGCTATGGCAGCAGCCTGGGGGTGCGTGAGCAGCAGCAGCAGCGCTGGGCCCTGCCTCGGCAGATCGAGCAGCGGCAGACGCCCTGGGGGCCCGTGCGCTTCAAGCGCTCCATCCGCCCCGATGGCAGCGCGCTCTGCAAGCCGGAACTGGAGGACTTGATTCCCTTGGCGCAGCAGCGGCAGCTGCCCCTGGATCAGCTGCGCGCAGAGCTGCTCCGCTGGCTGGAGGAGCAGCCGTGATCCAGCGGCTGAGGGGGCTCTCTCTGCCTGGGGGCGCCCGGCTTTGGGTGAGTGCGGCGAGCTTTGCTTTTGTTCTGACGGCTGTGGTCTCCCATGGCAGCCAGCTCTTGCAGCTCAGCCTGGATCGTCAGTCCTGGCTCTGGCTCGCCTTGGGCCTCGGGCTGAGTGCCTTGAGCCTGGTGGTCAATGGCTTGGCGTGGGGAGTGGTGCTGCGCTGGTTCGGTGCGGCACCGCGCTGGACGCCTGTGCTGCTGCTCTTCCTCGAGTCGAATCTGCGCAAGTACCTGCCAGGTGGGGTGTGGCATCTGGTCACGCGGGTTCGGGCCCTGCGCGCTGGTGGACCCTGCCGCCAACCCCTGAGTGGTCGGCAGGCCCTGGGGACCGTCCTGCTGGATCCGCTTTTGATGGCGGCGGCGGCCTTGGCCCTGGTGGCCCTGGGGGGAGGGCTGGGTCTGTTGGGCCTGCTGCCTTTGCTGGCCCTGGTACCGCGTTGGTTAAACCCTCTGCTGGAGGGTCTGGAGCGCCGCCGCGCCCAAGCCCTGGAGGTTGATCCCGCCGGCCTGAACCCAGGGAGCCTGCGCTTGCCGGGCTATCCCTGGCTGCCCCTGCTGGCGGAGTTGGTCTTTGTTCTCTGCCGCTTCGGAGGCTTCGCCTGCTGCGTTCAAGCCTTTGACCTCAGCGTTCAACTGAGCTGGTGGGGCTGGTTGTCCGGGTTCGCCCTGGCCTGGACGGCTGGGCTGGTGGTGCCTGCTGCCCCTGGGGGGCTGGGGGTGTTTGAGGCGGTGTTGGTGCTGCGCCTGGCGGTGTCGGTCCCCGAGGCCCCCCTGCTGGCGGTGGCCCTGAGCTACAGGCTCGTGGTGTCCCTGGCGGATTGTCTGATGGCCGCCGCTGCCCGCCGGGACCTGGCGGCACTTCGCAACAGTGGGTATTGTTGAGAAGTGCCCTGAGAGAGCGTCTTGCCCGCTGGTCCCGTCTCCCCGGTGCAGGCCGATGCCTTACGCAGCTCGCTGCATGACCGCGGACAGCGTCTGACGCCCCAGCGGCAACGGGTCTTGGCCCTGTTTGAGCGCCTGGGCGAGGGGAGTCATCTCAGTGCCGAGGAGGTGCATCAGCGCCTGCTGAAGGCGGAGGAGCGGGTCTCCCTGGCCACGGTGTATCGCACCTTGCGGCTACTGAGCTCGATGGAGCTGCTCTGCGAATTGGAGCTGCCCGAAGGGGGCCGGCGCTTTGAGCTGGCCAGTGATGAGGCCCACCGGGACCACCACCACTTGGTCTGTGCCCGCTGCGGACACACCGAGGAGTTTGAAAGCGAAGCGGTGCTTCAGGCCGGCGGTGAAGCAGCGGCTCTACACGGCTTTCAGCTGCTCAACTGCGTCTTGAACGTGCGGGCGCTTTGTCCCGCTTGTTCCCAGCAGGAGGACGAGGTTTGATCAGCGGCGGTTGACCCGGACCGGCACGAGCGACGGTTGCATCAAACCGCCGCCGCCGTTGTCATCGTCCGAGTCGGTGGCGAGCCAGAAAATCAGACCGACGAGCCCCAGAACCGTTGTGAGTGCAGTGAACTCGGCCATCCGGGGGATGCGGTTCGACACACCATAACGGCGTTTTTCGCTTCTGCTGTCGCGGATGCTGCAGCTCAGAGGGGTGCAATCGCCAGCAGACCGCCGGCCAGCACCAGCAGCCCGGCCCCGAGGCTGGCCAGCTTGCGGTCAAGCCGCTGGCTCAGCCAGGCGCTGCCGCCCACCACCGCAGCGGAGCTCAGCAGGGCGCCAATCCACCAGAAGGAGCTGCCACTGGACTCCAGGCCATGGAGCATGGCGTGCAGGGCGACGGCCCCGCCAACGGCGAGGGCCAGGATCGAACGACCGCAGTGACCGCGCAGCACCAGAACAAGCACGGCAGCAACAGCCGAGATTGCCAGTGCTGCCAGCACTTCAGCCCCGGGTAGTTGCCCGCCAAAGCTGCCCACGATCGAACCCAGCAGCGCGCCAGCAACGGCAGTGGTCAGCAACGGGCGCCCGGCCTGGGCAACACAGAGACCGACGGTCACCAGCATCAGCAGGTGATCCAGTCCGAGCAGGGGGTGCAGGGCGCCACCCATGACGCCATGGTCGGCGCTGCCATGGGCACCGGCCGGGAGCATGGAGAGCAGGCTCAGTCCCAGTCCAGCTGCAGTGCTGCTCAGCAGCGATCGGGTCAGTTTCGAGTTCATGGCAGATCCGGTCCGCGCCGGTGCTGAGGTTGGGGGTGGAGGGCGGCGAGCGTTCTGACTGAGGAGCAGGCGCTCCCATCACAGCTGCGGGACAGTGCCGGAGTCACACCGGACTTTCCTCGTTGCCTTCCTGGGCTGGGTCCAGGAAACCGCTGCTCGGATTATCGCTTCAGGAGAAGCCCTTGCCGGCATCTTTGGCGACGCAGGCCTGAAGTTGCTTGCGGATCTTGGCGTGGTCGAGGTTTTTGCCGATCACGACCAATTGGTTTTTGCGGTCGCTGGGCTTGCTCCACTCGCTGTCGTCGATGGAGAAACGCTTGCCGGCCAGGTGGAAGACGTGGCGCTTGCTGCTCTCGTTGAACCAGAGGATTCCCTTGGCCCGGAAGACCCCCGCAGGCAGCTGGTTGTCGAGGAAGTTCTGAAACTTCCGCAGGGAAAAGGGCCCCTCGGCATTGAAGGAGAGGGAGGTGAATCCCTCGATGGCGAGGTGATCCGCGTGGGAATGGTCGTGGGAGTGCCCGTGATCGTGACTGTGATCGTGTGAATGACCGTGGTCGTGCTCGCAGTGCCCGTGGTCGTGATCACAGTTGCTGTGGTCCTGGTGGTCGTGGGAATGATCGTGGTCGTGCTCATGGACGCAGTGACCGTGGTCGTGGTCGCAGTCGTCGTGGTTTTGCTGCGCAGCCACCTTGTCGCTTTCGAAGAGGCCCACGCTGAGCAGCAGCGGCAGATTGACCTCCCCTTTGACCGAGCGCAGGATCCGCGCATCGGTTTTGATCTCCCGCAGCTTGTCTTCCACCGCAGTGAGGCGCTCCTCGCTCACGAGGTCGCACTTGTTCAGCAGAAGGATGTCCCCATAGACCACCTGGGCCCGGGCCACCTCCCCATCGAGGATCTCGTCGCTGAAGTTCTCAGCATCGACCAGGGTGATGATCGAGTCGAGCCGGGTCTGATCCCGTAGATCGCTGCCGAGGAAGGTCATGGCCACCGGCAGCGGGTCAGCCAGTCCAGTGGTCTCCACCACCAGATAGTCGACCGGATCTGGGCGATCGAGGATCCGGTAGACGGCGTCCAGCAGCTCTCCATTGATGGAGCAGCAGATGCAGCCATTGCTGAGTTCGACCATGTCCTCGCCGGTGGCGATGATCAGGTCGTTGTCGATGCCGATCTCACCAAACTCGTTGACCAGCACAGCGGTTTTGACGCCCTGCTGGTTGCTGAGGATGTGGTTGAGCAGCGTGGTTTTTCCTGCGCCAAGGAAGCCCGTGAGGATGGTCACGGGAAGCCCGCTAGGGGCCTGTTCCATCAGGCTGCTGCTCATGGTGAAGGCGGCTTGCTGCGGCTGGGATCGATCCCCTCAGTCTGGGACGTGGCCTGCAGCTTTAGACGCTGCTCAAGCCACAGGCCTTCAGATAGGTCTGGTCGATGGTTTGGCTTTCGGCTGAGCTGGTGAGGTCCTTGTAGGTCTTGGCCGCGGCTTTGGCTCCAGCGCCATCGCCATCGGAGAGGGCATCGAGCATCGCGTTAATCACGCCGAGTTCCTGTTGCTCGAGCTTGAGGTAGGCCGCTTGGGCGCTTTTGCAGGGGCCATCCTTGAGATCGGCCTGAATGCTCTGCAGAGCGTCGGTGTAGCTCGTGGCGGTCGCCCGGGTCTGTTTGATCAGGGCCTCATGGTCGTGGTCATCTTCAGGATCAAAGCGATCGGGAGAGAGCTCGATCGCGGCCAGGAGATGGCCTTCCAGGGCTGTGATGGCTCCCTCGTTGTAGGCATAGACCTCTTTTTGCGGGCCGCTCATTGCGGACTGGTCTGCGCTGGGCGATTGGCAGGCGGCGAGGGCGAGTAGGCCGCTGGCGAGTGCCGCGGCATGGACGGCTGAGCGACGTGGGAAGGACATCGGCTCTCGAGAGGGCGGGGAGTTGGTTTCAGGCTGATCAGGAATGGCCAACACGGCAACGGGCCAACCCTTAACCCGAGACTGAGAACCGTTATCGTTTCCGGAGCTGCGGGGTGGGTTTGGCGCGTTCTTTGGCGCTTGCGGCTGTTGCAAGTGGATTGACGCTCGTTGCTCCGCAGGCCAGTGCTGCACAGGCCTCCCCCTCGGTTGTTGCAGCGAACGGCATTCTTTGCGACCTCGTTGGTGTGCTGGCGGGATCGAGTGCTTCTGTCGCCTGCCTGGTGCCCGCTGGAGCCGATCCACACGACTACCGCCTGAACGCCAGGGACCGAGCAGCGATTCAGTCGGCCTCTCTGGTCTTCTTGAACGGCTATCGGTTAAGTCCTGCCCTCGAGCGTGTCGGGAAGCTCAAGCGCACGGTCAAGGTGGCCGAACGGGCGGTCCCCTTGAGTCCATCGCGTGATCCGCATGTCTGGCACAACCCGCTCCAGGCGGTGGCGATGACGAGGGTGGTCTCCTCTGAACTCAAGACCTTGGTGACGGCCACGGCCCGCCCGGCGATTGAGGCACGCGCGGCTCGAGTGGCCTCCGTGCTCCAGCAGTTGGATCGATGGGCTGCCGTGCAATTCGCGACGGTGCCCAAGGGGCATCGTGTGGTGCTGACTGAGCACGATGCGATTGCCGCGTTGGCCCGGCGCTACCAGGTTCGCTATGTGCCCTTGATGCGCTCCTTTGCCTCAGGCGGCCCGCTGCGTCCCAGCAGTTTGGGTGAGATCACACAAGCGGTGAAGGGATCGGGAACGAAGTATCTGTTCTCGGAGTCCAAGGCCAACTCAAAAACCTTGCGCCGCATCAGTAAGACCTCGGGGATTCCGATTTATCGCCAGCACTTGGTGGTTGATGGCGTCGCCAAGGGACAGACCTACGTCGCCACGTTCGTCTCCAATGTCTGCACCTTGGTTGATGCCCAGGGTGGACGCTGTGACCGCTCCGCCGCTCACGCACTCGTCGTCCGTTGGAAGGCGATTCGCTCGTCTCGCTGACTGTCGAATCCTCGCTTTGATCTCCTTAGATGATTGGCCCCCGTTCGCTGTTCTTGCCCTTGAGGTGCCTCCCCTTTGGTGTGGGCTGTGCTCTGTTGCTCTCGGCCCCCGCTTTCGCCCACGGCGGAGCGACTGGCGAGGAGCTAAAGCCTGGCGAATTCAAGGCCTCCCCTGTGATCACCATCGAGGGACACGGTGGTCTGGAGAACAATTTGCAGGGGCCGCCCAGGCACTACGCCATCGATGGTCTTTATGGAACGGTTTTGGAGTGGGGGCTCAAGAACCAGGGCAGTTTTGCGATCGAGGCGGCGATTGGTCCAGCCTTTGTCTGGGGTGAGGCTGAGCATTTTTATGGCCAGGTTCATGCCCATGGGGGGCATGCTGATGAAGAGCACGAGGGTGAGTCCTTTACCTCTGCCAGTCCATGGCGCAGGACGGACATTAAGGGCTATCTCACCGCTCGCTATCAACCCTGGAGCAACCTTTCCTTCCAGGCAACCTGGAAGCCGTACTACATCACTCGAACTGAAACCCTGGATGGTCTAGAGGATCAGTTGGGTTTGAGGAATGAGATTCAGGCGGGTGTGCTCTACGCCTTTGGTGATGGCGACGTCAATTTCGCCTTGGGTGATGGCCTGGAGAGTGTTGTGGATGGACTGTTTGTGTCTGCAGTCAACAACACGGGCTGGGATAGTGATGGAACCTATTTGGGCAACTACACCGATACCTGGGGTGGGTTTGGTTTTAACTACGACCTGCTGAATGTGACGCTCTCAGCTGGTCCACGGTTCTACACACCCGGCCGCTACGCCAACCTTCCGCAGCGTACGGATTGGGGTGGAGAGATTGAGTTCGAGTATCCCTTCACCACGTCAGTCGTTGGCTTTGCCCACTGGCAGGCCGTGTACAGCACCCAGGCTGGTGAAGGCTGGGGAATTGGATTTCAGCACCACATCGGTACTGGTGTGACTTTCCGCTTCTAGGGGCTTTTCTAGCGATCCGACTAGCTTGAGCTCTAGAGGCTGGATGGCTTTGCTTCGCGTTCAAAACCTCTGCGTTCATCGCGGCCAGCAACTGGTTCTCGATGACGTCTCTTTCACGATCAAGTCCGGCTCGTTAACGGCTTTGGTTGGCCCCAATGGAGCAGGCAAGAGCACGTTGTTGCATGCCCTAGAGGGGCAACTTCCAGCCACCTCCGGCCTCCTGGAGTTGGCTGGTTTGGCCCTCACCCCTGCGTTGGCCCGTCGAGAGATTGCGCTGATGCCGCAACGCGGAGCCATTGATTGGAGTTTCCCAATCACGGTCCAGGAGTTGGTTGCCCTGGGGCGTCTTCTCGGGCGTCGACCGGGCTGCTGCGATGTGGAGGCGGTTTTACAGCGGGTGGGTCTGGCTGGCTTGGGTTCACGACGGTTGGATGAACTCTCCGGCGGTCAGCAGCAGCGGGCGCTGCTCGCGCGCACGTTGTTGCAGCCAGCCCAGCTGTTGCTCCTCGATGAGCCCTGCGCTGCGATTGATCCCCCATCGCGCACCAATTTGCTGCGGGTCATGCGTCAGCTCTGCGATGCGGGATTGACCCTGCTGGTGAGCAGCCATGACTGGGGAACTGATCTGGATGCCTACGACGAAGTGCTGGTCTTGGATCGAGCGCTGCTTGCCCAAGGTCCGCCCGAGGCGGTACGGCGCTCCTTGGGCGACCTCAGGGTTGGGCATCAATGCTGTGGTTAGTCGCTTTGACGGGACTGGCAGCTCTCGCACAGTCCGAAGAACTCCAGGGTGTGAAAGATCAACGAAAACCCTTTGCTGTCCTCGGTTTCGAGGTCAACGTGATGAACAGGACAATGGTTGAGGACCGCGGTGGCGCCGCAGTCCACGCAGGTGATGTGATGCTCGTCCCGCCCCAACGGAGCGAAGAGGGCTTCGCCGCTGGGCAGATGCCGGCAGCGGATCAGTCCCCGTTGCTGGAGTTGGCGCAGGTGCCTGTAAACCGTCGCCAGTCCCATGGGGCTGTGGCTGCTCCGCAGCTGGGCATGCAGCTCCTGTCCCGACAGTTCTTGCTCGGCGTCCTCCAGGTGCTGAATGATCAGCTGCTGCCGCTCCGTGATGCCGGCAACCTGGGGGGGCATGCGCGTCCAGTTTGGATGGGGTCCAGATCCTATGGCTGACGCCTGGTGGCTCTTGCCCTTCAGCATCGCCCTGGTGGTGGGCGTGCTCTGTCCCCTGGCCGGAACGGCTCTGTTGGTGCAGCGCCGGTTGTTCCAGGTCAATTTGATCTCCCATGCGGTGCTGCCAGGACTGGTGCTCGCCGTGTTCTGGGGGCTGGAACCAAGCCTCGGCGGATTAATCAGTGGCGTGGTGTTCGCGCTGCTGGCTGAGCGGCTCACGGGGCTTCTGCCCCAGGGCGATCGCAATCGGGAGGCCGTGCTCAATGCCGTCTTGGCGGGATCGCTGGGGCTGGGGGTCCTGCTGATTCCCTTGCTCGGGGTCCGAGTGGATCTCGAGGCGATCTTGTTTGGGGATCTTCTGGCGGCTGGTCCAAGGGAGCTCTTGCAGAGCCTCATTGCCTTGGTCCTGATCGTCGGCGTGCTCGCCGGCCGCTATCGCCAGTACGTCTATCTCGGGGTGGATCCCGTTGGGGCCCAGGCTGCTGGGCTGCGTGTCTCGGCCCTGCGCTTGCTGTTGACACTGGTCACCGCGCTGGCGGTGGTGAGCGCGATTAGCGCCGTGGGCATTGTCTTGGTGGTGAGCCTGATGGCAGCACCTGCTCTCTTGGCCTTGCCGAAGGCCAGGAGTTTGCGGCAGGCCCTGCTGCGCTCCTCCTTGTGGGGACTGCTCCTCTGCGGGGGAGGATTTCTGTTGGCGGTTCAGGATGCGGTCAACCTGCCGCCCGGTCCTGTGATCGGTGTTGTCTGTCTGGCCACCCTGCCGTTGCCGCTCTTGCGCCGCTGATCAACGGGCGGGGGGCTTTCAGTCTTGCTTCACCAGGGCGGCCGGTGAACCACCCGTCCCTGTGAGGCTGGCCGCCGGCTTGGCTTGCTCCTGCGCGACCTCGCTGTAGAAGCTGGTGTCCAGGTTGCTCAGCAGTGCGGGGCGGTTGGTCTCGAAGTGCAGGTGGGGCCCGGTGGTCCAGGCGCCGCTGTTGCCGCAATGGCCAATCAGGTCGCCCCGCTTGTAGGTCCCGGGCGCTTGGGCGCTGTGCAGATGGCTGTAGCTGGTCTCTAGACCGTTGTTGCCCACGAGCACCACGGTGTTGCCGTGGGTGTGGCTGCGGATCACGCTGGCCACTCCGTCGTGGGCGGCGCGCACCGGTGTTCCGACCGCACAGGCGATGTCCAGGGCCGGGTGCTCGGCGTGGGCGTCTTGGGTCACAACCCCTGGCATGGGATTCAGCAACTGCAGCGCGGGGACCAGGAGTGCGACGGGCAAGAAAAAGCTTTCGTGAAATCGAAAGCGGATCTTAAGTTACGACCCCTGAGACTTGAATGTCGTCTATGCGACAGGTTCGGGTTTCAGTCCGGATGAGCGCTGCAGGGCATCCAGCCAGAGCCCATCCGATGGGCGCCGCTGCAGCCAAGAGTTTTGGCTTGATCCAGCGCCTGCTGCTGACTGGGATAGATGGTGAGTTCCTTGGCGGCAGGCCGGTGGGCATGGGCCTGGCTTGGGTCTGGGCTCCACGTCCAAAGCCCCATGGCGTTCAGCCCAGCAACGGCAACTCCCATGCCCACGATGCAGGCATTGAGTACGCCCATTCCCACCACCCCCAGGCTGACGACGCCCATGGGCACGACGCCAATGCTCACCACGCCCATGGGCACGATGCCGATCGAGACGATTCCCAGCGGGGCAATGCCAATCGCCACGCGTTTGGGCGGGGCCGAGCAGCTCGATGCGATGAATGTCTGGGTCTCGGCCTGGCGTTCAGGACTGCGGACCATCGGCGCTCCTGCGATGGCGCCATCCTGGTGCCGATGAATCAGATGGTCTGGGCTTTGTTGCTAAACCACGTCGGGACGGCGGAGTAGCAGGCGGCGTTCTTCTCGTTTTCACGGGCCTCGACCTTCCAGCAACAGCTGCGGCCGCCATCACGGGCATTCAATAGCTTGTTGGCCCAGTCCCAGACCAGGGCTGCGCTGGCTTCCATGCCGACGTTCTCCATCACCCGTAGATCCAGGGCCCCCTGCTCATGCAGGGATTGCCATTGCGCCAGCAGCGGGTCGTCCGCATTGACCAAAAAGGTGTGGTCAAACTGCTGCCTCAGTTGCTTCTCCAGTTCGCTCAGGCTCGAGAAATCCACCACGAAGCCGTTTTCATCCAGCTCCTCGGCCTGGAACCAAAAACAAAAGCTGCGGCTGTAGCCGTGCACAAAGCGGCAATGGCCGCTGTGCCTCCACTGCCGGTGGCAACAGGGGTAGCCGCTAAAGGTTTTGCTGCAGGTGTAGGCGGCGGTCATCCCCGGTGAATGCTGGATGTGGGTCTTGAGGGAGGATCGGGGTAGATGGATCGGCAGCCCTTGCAGGCATCATTTCAGGCCCCAGATCCGGCCTTCATTCGCTCCCTTCGTTTTAACGAGGCCGGCCTGATCCCGGCGGTGGCTCAGGACTGGCTCGACGGGGCGGTCCTGATGGTCGCCTGGATGAACCACGAGGCGATTGAGCGCACCTTGGCCACGGGCGAAGTGCACTACTGGAGTCGCTCCCGCCAGGAGCTTTGGCACAAAGGTGCCACCAGTGGCCATACCCAGGCCCTGCGCGGCCTGCGCTACGACTGCGATGCCGACGTGCTGCTGCTCACGATTGAGCAGCGCGGCGATGTGGCCTGCCACACCGGAGCGCGCAGTTGCTTCTATGACGATGGACCGAGCCCGACGGCTGGTGGTGCCGGCGCCGCTCCCCCGCCCGCCGATGTCTGCACGGAATTGATGCGGGTGATCGAAGGGCGCCGTGACCAGCCGGAACCCGGCAGCTACACCAACAAGTTGCTCGAGGGCGGCGATAACCGGATCCTCAAAAAAATCGGTGAGGAGAGCGCCGAGTTCGTGATGGCCTGCAAGGACAACAGTCCTGAGGAGATGGCGGGTGAGGCGGCCGACATCGTCTTTCACCTGCAGGTTGCTTTGGCCCATCACGGCGTGAGCTGGCGCCGGGTGCAGGAGGTCTTGGCCTCCCGCCGGGGTGCTCCGCGCCGCGACTAGGGCTGTTTGAGTCGAACGGGGCTCCCATGGCGGAGCCCGCTGCCGTTGCTCAGGATCACCCGATCGGTGGCCGAGAGGCCTTTGAGGACCGGATAGCGATCCCCCTGCAGGGGGCCCAGGGTGACGCTGCGCTGGAGCGCCACGTTGCTGCCCGCCGGTAGGCGCTCAATGGTCGCCAACGGCGTTTTGCCCGGGTCTTTTTTCCATTGGGCAGGGGTGCCGACGACGAAGACGAAGGTCTGGCCGAATTGGCGCGTGACCGCCTCAAACGGAATGGCCAGGTGACGCTCCGCGCCAATGATCAAACGGGTCCGCAGCCGCTGCCCGTCGCGGAGCATGCCCTGGGAGTTCTCGATCTTGGCCTTGGCCAGCAGGGTCTGACTTTTGGCGTTGATGTTGGGATCGATCATCGTCACCCTCCCCTTGGCGACGGGGCGCTGCCCTTGACCATCGAGCAGTTGCACCAGCTGCCCGCTGGCGAGCCGGTTCGCCTGGCCGGCCGGCACGTCGATCCGGGCCTGCAGGGCTTCGTTGCGGATGATCCGGCTAAAGGGGCTTCCGGCCTGGAGGACATCCCCTGCTTTGACGCTCAGATCACTGATGACCCCAGCGATGGGGGCCCGTACATCCTTGTAGGAGAGGTCCGCCAACTTTGCCGTCAGGGCTTGGCGCGAGCCGATCGCTTTGGCTTCGAATTCATCGCGCTGCAGGGCGGTTGCCGCCCCTTCCTGGGCCAAGCCGGCCAGTCGCTCAAAGGCCAGTTGATCGCTCTTGCTTTGGGCCTGCAGGGCTGAGACGTCCGCCTTGAGCTGGGTTTGATCGAGGACCAGCAGCAGTTGCCCGGCCTCAACGGACTGACCGGATTGGACCAGGACCCGTTGGATTCGTCCGCCGGCCTGGGCCGCCAGCTCGATTTCATCGGTGGCCTCCAGGGTGCTGACGGTGTCGATGCTTTGCACGAACACCTCCCGCTCCAGTGGAGCGGCCGTGACCTTCTGCGGCGGACGCCCAGTCGAGCTGCCGCAGCCGCAGAGTGCGAGTAGTCCAAGGGCGGCCAGACCTGGCCAGAGTGCTTTAGCCATGGCTCCTCCGGGCTTTGAGCTCGAGCTCCCAGCCCTTGATCAACCTGTAGCTACTGGGCACGACAAATAGGCTCAAAACGGTGGCCACCAGTAGGCCAAAGAACACCACAGTGCCGATGCTGATGCGGCTGCTGGCGCTACTGCCGCTGGCCAGCAGCAGGGGCAGAAATCCCGCCAGGGAGGAGATGGCCGTCAGCAGGATCGGCCGCAGCCTGGAGCGGGCGGAGTCGCGGATGGCCTGGTCCAGGTTCAGCCCCTCCCGCAACCGTTGATTGGCAAATTCCACGATCAAGATTCCGTTTTTGGCGGCCAGGGCCACCAGGACCAGCAGTCCCATCTGGCCGTAGACATCCAGGGGCAGACCGCGCAGCACCAGGCCGCCTAGCGCTCCAAGCAGGGCCAGGGGAACGGTGATCAAGATGATGAACGGGTCCAGCAGGTTCTCGTAGAGGCCGGCCAGCACCAGCCCCATGACCAAGACCGCCAGGGAAAAGACCCTGACGGTGCTGCCGCCGGAGCGTTTCTCTTCCTCCGCCAGACCGGTCCAGGCCAGGTCCGTGCGCCGTCCCCCCAGTTGCCCCTGCAGCCGCTCGAGCTCAGCCATGGCTTGGCCGGTGCTGACCCCCGAGGCCGGTAGGGCACGAATGCTGATGGAGCGCACCAGGCGGCTGTGGTTGATCGTGCTGGCCCCACTGGAGGCCTCCACGCGCACCAACTGGCCAACGGGGATCAGGGTTCCTGATTTGGCGCGCACCTGCAGGGCGAGGACGTCGTCGAGGTTGCGCCGGCCCTCTCCATCCAGCTGAACAATCACCCGGCGGACCTGATCGCCCTCAAAGCTGTCGTTGACATAGCTACTGCCCAGGCTGGCCTGGAGGGTGCTGACCAGTTGGCTCAGTTCCACGCCGAGGGAGGCCATCTGCAGGCGATCGGGCTCCAGCCGCAGGAGCGGCGAATCGGCGCTGAAGCGGGTGGAGACCCGCTCAAACAATCCGCTGGCATTGGCCGCTTGGATCAGGCGTTGGGCCTCGCCCGCAAATTGCTGCAGCGAGAACTGCCCGTTGCTGGTGTCCAGCAGCTCGAGCTCCAATCCCCCTTCGCTGCTGAAGCCGCGCACGCTGGGGGGCTGGCTGACGATCACCGTGGCCCCGGAGATCGTTTTGCGCAGTTGGCGGTTGAGCCGTTTGGCCACCGCCTCGGTGCTGGGGCGTCCAGGCCCCCGCTCGCCGATCGGCTGAAGCCGCAGGAAGAGCAGTCCCTTGTTGGGGGTGCTGTCCCCAAAGGAACGGCCGGCATAGAAGTTGCCCGTTCGAATCGCGGGGTCCGCCTCCGCCAGCGCTTGGACCTGTTGCATCACCGCCTCGGTGCGCTGCAGGGAGAGCCCCTCCGGCAGCACAACGACCCCCCGCAGTTGGCCGTTGTCCTCCTGGGGAATGAAGGCCGTCGGTCTCCAGCTCAGGCCCAGGGCGGTCACCAGTAGGCCCACCAGGACGCTGGCCATGACGCGGCGCCGCAGCTTGAGGGAGCCCTCGAGCCAGCGGCCGTAGGGGGCCTCCAAGGATTCCAGCCAGCGCCGGGGCGGATCAATCCAGCGCAGCAGCCAGGCGGGCTCGCGTTGTTCCGCGTGGAGCAGGCGGCTGGCCGCCACCGGCGTGAAGCTGATGGCGTTAAACGTCGACACCGCAATGGCGGCGCTGATGCTGATGGCGATGGGCGCGTAGAGCCGGCCCACGCTTCCCTCCAGCCCGATCACCGGCAGGAAGACCACCACCAGCACCAGGGAGGTCGCCACCACCGCCCCACCGAGCTCCGCCATGGATTCGCGGGCGGCGGCCAAGGGGGAGGCCCCCGCTTCCAGCCGCCGTCCGATGTCCTCACTGACGACGATGGCGTCGTCGACCACCAGGCCCGAGGCCAGCACCATCCCAAACAGGCTGAGGGTGTTGATGGAGCCGCCGGCCAGCTTGATCAGGCTGATCGACCCCAACAGAGAGACCGGCACCGCCAGGGCGCTGATCAGGGCTAGACGGCTGTTGCCAAGCCCCAGCAGCAGGGCAAGAAACACCAGCAGTACCGCATCCCGGAGGCTGCCGGCGGTCTCACCAATGCTGGTGCGAATCGTCTCGGCTTCGTTGACGATCAGCTGCAGATCAATGCCAGGGGGAATGTCCGGCTGGAGCTCCGCTAAGGCCTGCTCCACCGCCTCACTGACCGCCAGGGCATTGGTGCCATCCCGCTGGTAGACGCCAATGGCCACAGCGCTGCTGCCCTGGAGGTTCGTGGCGATGGCGTCATAGCTCTCACTGCCAAGACCCACGCGGCCGATGTCCCTCAGCAGCACGACTCCGCCTTCGGGGCCCTCGCCGACCACCAGTTGTTCGAGTTCTTCGCTGCTGCGCAGCCGGCCCTCCATCTCGAGCGGGAGGGTGGTGGCCTGCCCCGGGGGCATGGGCGCTTCGCCGGTTTGTCCCAGTGCGGCTAGGACGTTCTGGGCCTGCAGGGCCCGCTCGACATCGTTGATCGTCAGTTGACGCTCTAGCAGTGCCGCGGGGTTGAGCCAGAGCCGGAAGGCCAACGGGCTCCCGCCAAACAGACGCACATCGCCAACCCCCTCGACCCGCTGGAGCCGCTGCTGCACCACCTGGCTGACCCAGCCATTGAGGAACTGCGGGGTGTAGCGCTTCGGATCCGCGCTGAAGCTCAGGACCATTAAGAGGTCATCGGAGCTGCGCCTGACCTGCACGCCCAGGCGAGCGACCTGGGCTGGCAGCCGCCGCAGCACCTGGGCGATTTCGTTTTGGGTGTTGACCTGATTGAGTTCGGGGGAGCCGCCGCGGAAGTTCAGCCGGATGCTGCTGCCACTGCTGCTGCTGCTGGAGCGGATGCTCTCGAGCCGCTCGAGTCCGTTGAGCTGCTGCTCGATTAAGGCGGTCACCCCCTGCTCCACCACCTCGGGGCTGCCGCCGGGGTAGGAGCTGCGGACACTGACCCGCCCGGGGGCAATGCTCGGCAGGTTCTCGACCTGCAGGCCGCTCAAGCTCAGGGCTCCCATGAGCAGCAGCAGCAGACTCAGCACCAAGCTGAATACGGGCCGTCTCAAGAACAGGTCTGAGAGGGTCCGCCTGGGCGGAGTCATGGCTGGGTGCTGGGCTGATCAGCCTGGGTCAAACCGGGCTGTTCTTGCAACCACTTCAGGGTGGCTTGATCCCTGGGGCTCAGCTGCAGGACCGGGACCGCTCCGGCCTTGACCGCCAGCGCATCGCCGGCGTGGTCGCTATGGCCCCAGAGACCAAAGGCATGGCCCAATTCATGCAGGCTGGTGGCCTGAATGGCCGTTTGCGCTTGCCCGGGGCTGATCAGCACCGTCACCAGCGGCTCGAGGGACCAGCGCTGATCCCGGCGGACCTCACGCAACTGAAGCAGGGCCCGTCCATTGCTGGCGCGGTTATTCAGCAGGGGAGGCCGACGCCGCTCCACCAGAACGTGGGCCCGCAGCGGCTCGGTGACCAGGTGAATCGGCAGCTGGTCTTGCCAGGTGCGCAGGGCAGCCTGCACCGCCTGATGCCAGCGCTGCTGCCAAATCGCCCCAGGCCCCAGGGCGGTTACGGGCTCCACCCAGACGCACCACTGCTTGCGATGGGGCCAGCCTGCGGGTGTGGTCTTGAGACGACTGCTGTAGCCAGCGCTGCTGGCGGTGGTCTGGACCGGCTCGATCAAGAGCGGCCCCTGGCCGGACCAGGGGCGCACCTCAGAGGCCAGGGGGCAGGCTGGAGGCGGTAGCTCCATCGCTGGGGCTAACCAGGCAGGCCGACGCCCCGGGCCATCAAGGTGGCCAGGAACGGAATCAGGGCAAAACCCACCAGTTCAATGTTGAGGATCCAGGCCAGCCGCTTGGCCAGGCCTTCGCTGACCTGGGGCAGTTCCCCTTTGCGCAGGGGGATGGCCCAGGTGATGTAGGTGATCGTGGGGTAGAGGGAGAGACCACCCACGGAGAGGTAGAGGCCGACCTTCCACCAGAACAGAGGGTTCTCCGTATAGAACTCTGAGCCCTGTCCGAAGTACATCACCCGCAGGATCCCGCTCACCAGGAGGGCGAGGGCCGCCATTCCGTAGACCACATCGGTGATCACCATCAAGGTGGCGTCCTTGCGGTTGGGGTTGGGCTGGATCAGGCGACGCTCCAGCACGAGGGCGCCGAAGCAGAGCATGAAGCTCAGGTAGTGGACGTAGGCCACGCCCGCTCGGGTGAGAACGGTCGGTGCGATGTCGGCGATCAGAGCCGGGGCGGGCATGGCCTTGGACTGGATGGGGCCTCAGACCGTAGCGAGCGAGCGACTGAGCTGGTTTTGTTCAGGCTTTGGAAGCCAATCTGCAATTGGGAAATAAGTCTGAATTTGGGAAGCAATTTTGAAAGTTGGAAGCTTTTTAGTGGCTTTCTTTTTTGAGTCAAAAACCCCTTAGGTTCAAATCAGCAGAACGCGCAAACATGGCCAGCTCGCTGAGTGCTTTCTTGGGTGAAATTGGTCGTCACCAGTTGTTGACGCCAGAGCAAGAGCTGATGCTTGGCCGCAAGGTACAAGCCATGGTGCAGCTGCACGAGCGCTGCGCTATGGCTGGTGGTGTTGGTGAAGCCTGCAGCTACAACGACATCGAGAAGCGCACGATGCGTGTGGGCGAGCGGGCTAAAGATCAGATGATCACGGCCAACCTGCGCTTGGTGGTCAACCTGGCAAAGCGCTACCAGGGCAAGGGACTTGACCTGTTGGACCTGATCCAAGAGGGGACCCTGGGTCTGACCCGAGCCGTTGAGAAGTACGACCCCACCCGCGGCCACCGCTTCAGTACTTATGCCTACTGGTGGATTCGCCAGGGACTCAACCGTGCGCTCTCGACCCAAAGTCGCACGATTCGTATTCCTGTCAATGTCAACGAAAAACTGACACGTTTGCGGGCTGCAAAGGCGCGTTTGATGCAGCGCAATGGCATGGCGCCTAATTCACAACAGCTGGCCACAGCGTTGGGTTTGCCGCTCGATGAAATTGAGGATTTGCTCGGTTGTGAGCTCCGCAGCGTCACCGTCAGCCTGCAGGGCATCGTCAAATCCAAATCCGATCCCACGGAACTGGTGGATGTGCTTCCCAGTGAGGATCTGCCTCCCATGGAGCGCTGTGAACTGGCGGAGCGCAACGCCGCGGTTTGGAAGCTCCTGGATCAGTCCAATCTCACGCCGAAAGAGCGCACCGTCGTGATGCTGCGCTTTGGTCTCGATGGCAGCCATGAGTGGCGCACCCTCGCTGAGGTGGCCCGTCTCCTGGGCTGCAGTCGGGAGTACTGCCGTCAGGTGGTCCAGCGGGCCCTGCGGAAGCTGCGCAAAGTGGGGATCCAGAGCGGATTGGTCGACGTCAGTTCTGTCGTTCAGTAGGTCGGCCCTCAGAATGGTGTCACCGCTTGAGGTGACACCAGCCCATGGCTGTCGATCCTGCTGCTCAACCCATTGATGCCCAAGTGCTGGGCAGCACCGAGGTCGATGAGGGCGCGCTGCGACGCCTCCTGCGTCGTGCGGGTCGCGCGATCGCCCGGCCTGCCATCGAATGCCTCGAGTTGTTGTTGGATTCCGGCACCCCGCCACAGGTCCGCCTGACGATGCTGGCGGCCCTGACCTATCTGCTGGTTCCGGTTGATTTGATCCCGGACTTCATCCCGGCGGCGGGCTTCAGCGATGACCTGGTGGCCTTGACCGCCCTGCTCGGTCTCTGCTCGAGTCACATGAGCGAACCCATTCGGATGCGGGCGCAGCGCAAACTGGATCGCTGGTTTCCCCCGACGCGCTGATGGCTGCTCTGACCTCTGAGCAGTTAGACGAACTGCAATCGTTCATCAAGGATTGGCTCCGCCACAGCGGCCGGACCCAGTCGGACCTGCGGCGAGCCCTGCGGGCAAGCTCGATTCGGATGCCGGTCCTGCTGGATGAGTTGGACCGCACCTACCGCCGTGACGGTTTGGTGGGCCTGGCTGAACGTCTCTGTGCCATTGAGGCGGTCTGGCAGAGCGAGGACCAAGGCGGGGTTGGTTCCGCCGATGCCGCTCCAGCCGTTGAGGACTCCCTTGGGCAATTGGATCTGCTCCTGGAAGAAATCCGACTGGAAGTCGGAGACGGCTGACGGAGGCCTGCACTCACGTCACAGTGGGTGCACGTTGCACCGTTGAGATGACCTGCGCGCGTTGGCTGGCTTGGGCGTCCGTTGCGGCCCTGGGTGCTGCAATGCCTTCGGCCGTTCATGCCCAGGCGGAGAGTTTCCTCTGGGGACCCGGCAGCAATGTGGGCCCCTCCACCACCGTGGAACCCAAGAACTGCGTGACGGCGGCCGACGGAAGTATCACCTGCGACACCAAGTTGGTGAACCCTCCGGGGGATACTCCGGCTAAGCCTCAGTACACGCCCTTTCGCAATTGAAGTCTCTGTTTTGTGATCGCGCGTTCCTGCGAGGAATCTCGGGTTTCGAACGCGCTCTGGCCAAGGTCCTCTCGGTCACCCTCACCGTGGTGTTGGTGGTCGCGACCCTTCAGCTCCTGATCTTTTTGGGCAGTGACCTGCTGGATTTGCAGGTCAATTGGACCGGTGAGGGCCTGGTGAGCCTGTTGGATCAGGTGCTGGTGATCCTGATTGCCCTGGAGGTGCTGCAGAACCTCACCGCTTACCTGCGGGAGCACGTGATTCAGATCGAATTAGTGCTGGTCACGGCCCTGACCGCAGTGTCCCGCAAGGTGATCGTTTCTCCCCCGGGGATGCAGAAGGACCCTGCGGTTCTGATTGGCTTGGGGGTGGCGATCCTCTCCCTCGCTGCCGCCTATTGGCTGGTGCGGCAATCCAACCTCAAGCGCCCACCGACCAGAACAGAGCTAGCCAGACCGTCCCAGGATTCGGGTCGGTTGCCGTAACCCGATGGCGGCGATGCGGCGCAATCATCAGCGCATCGCCGACGCAGAGGTCCCGCGGCTGCTCTTCGTCTTCAAAGTGCAGCGACGCACTTCCGCGCAGCACCAGAACCCATTCGCTCTCCTCTTGGTCGTACCAGCCCTCGGCTGGGCTGCTGGCCTGGCAGGAATGAATTCGCTCGAGGCGCCAGTTCTGTCCACTGGCGAGCACGTCGGTTTGTTCCTGGCCTGACTCCGGGCAGTCCCCCCGCAGCAGATTGGGTTGATCAGCGGGCCTGTCTGGCTGGGGGCTGCTGTCCCCCCAGCGCCGGCCGATGTCAAAGCCAAATTGGGCCGCCAGTTGGACCACATCGTGGTGGTTGCTGCAGTCTCTGAGGGCTTGCCGAAGCTCGGGCTGGGCTTCAGTCAAGGCCACGAAGGCATTGAGCTGTTGGATCTTCTGGAGGAACTGTTGGAGCTGGGCTTCGGCCATCAGCTCAGTATCGGGTTCAGCGTTTTGCTGAGGTTGAACCGCTCGAAGTGCACCCCGCGGATCAGGAGTTCTTCTCTCCAGCGGATCCGCCAGCCCAGCTTCAGCAGTAGAGGGGTGGAGATCAGGCTGGCTTCGGTGACGAGGGAGCCGAGCTTGTCCTCAGACGCTTCCGCCTCGATGGCCTCAATCAGGGCGCGTCCATGGCCCCGCTGTTGGTGTTCAGGATGGCAATAGAGCAGGGATAGGCGTTGGCTTGGATCCCGCAGGGCAAAGGCGAGGACGCCTCCATCCGTTGCTTCGCTGGCCAGGGCGCGACCGCGCTCGAGCTGAAGTGCAAGTGCCGGACCTTGACTGGCCCAGGCTTCTCTTTGTGCCTGCGTGTACAGCTTCGGGTCGCAACTCAGGACGGCCTGCTGATAAATCGTGATCGCCTCAGAGTGCTCGTCCCTGCGTAATTCACGGATTCGATGCATCGAGGCCTTTGATACTCAACTCCTTGCCGAATTCTGGCTTGGTTTGATCTTCATGGAGCTGGTGCCTAGTTAAACCGTGTTGTATGTTGCACGAGTATCTGGCTCAAGCCCTCTACCTCAATGCTCACCGGTTCCGATCTTCTGGCCAAAGTTAAAGAGCTTGGCGATGTAAGTAAGTCCGATATCGTCCGCGCTTGCGGTTATGTCTCCTCCAAGAAGGACGGCGGCGAGCGTCTGAACTTCACCGCTTTCTACGAAGCGCTTCTCGAGGCCAAGGGCGTTGAGCTGGGCGTGAGCAGCAAGGTCGGCAAGGGTGGCCGCAAGCTCAGCTACATCGCCACCGTTCAGGGCAACGGCAACCTGCTGATCGGTAAGGCCTACACCGCCATGCTGGATCTTCAGCCCGGTGACGAGTTCGAAATCAAGCTCGGCCGTAAGCAGATCCGTCTGATTCCCGCCGGCGGCAGCGACGAAGACGAAGAGTGATCGACAGCCCTAACGGCTGAGCGTGACCTCCACGCCATTGGCCCCCTCCAGCGATTGGAGGGGGCTTTTTTGTGCCCAGCCCAGAACGTTTTGATAGTCCTCGGGATGGCAGCTGAGCAGGATGATTTGAATCCCCTGCTCCATCCCCCGCTGCAACATTGCTTGCAATGGATCGAGGCGTTGCCGATCGGTATTGGTAAAGGCGTCGTCGAAGACCAAGGGCAGGGCACCGTCATAGGCACCCATCAGGACTTCGGCCATGGCCAGTCGCAGCGCCCCTGCGAATTGTTCGCGCATGCCTCCACTGAGTCGCGCAAAGTCATAGGCCTGGCTGTCCTGCAGCAGTTGCAGTTGCTGGAAGCCATGTTTGGGATTGAAGGCCAACAGGGCCTTCTCCGCTCCTGTCGGCAAGAGGGCCCCGAGGTAGGGATTGAGGGCTGAACAGAGCGGTTCGCTGTAGCGATTGGCCAGCTCAGCTTGGGCCTGATGGAAGTGCTCCTGCAGCAGTTGCAGAGCGTTGGCCTCCCGTTCTTGCGTTTGGCGTTCCTGCTGGACGTTCTCCCAGCGGGCCTGGGCTAGCTCCAGTTGAGCACTGGGGTTTTGGGCTCCCAGGCTGGCGCAGCGCTGTTCGTTCTGCCCCCGCTCATTGAGGAGAAGCTCTTTCTCCTGGTTGAGCTGCTCGAGCAGTTGCAGGGCCCCAACGGATCCCTGGCGTTGTTGCTGCAGTGTTTTTCGTTCGCTCTCCATCGCCGCCAATACCGCTCGCCGCTCCTTGACGTCTTGCTCCAGGTGTTGGAGCTGCTCGACGCTCGCTGGGGTTGACTCTTGTTGCAGTCGTTGCTCGACCATCGCCAAGGAGCCGGCGAGTTGCTCGAGCCGATTGCGGCATTGCTCCAGCTGGCGGCTCTGGGCTTGCTCCTGTTGCCGCTGTTGCTGATGCTGTTGCAGCTGCTGATCGAGGGCGCTGCTCTGCTGCTGGATGGTCTGGCGTAGCTGCGTGTCCAGCTCTTCGAGTGCCGTTGGATCGCTGGGCAGTCCCTCCTGGCGATCGAGACTGATGGCTTGCTCCAGGTCCTGCTGGCGCGGGAGCAAGGCACTGAGACGTTCGCTCAACCCGGACCAGGGGATGGCCTTGGCTGCGGTGCGCAGGTCGCTGAGATCCCGCTCCAGGCTGCGCCGTTGTTGCTCAATCGCCTCCGCGGCTTCGCTGTTGACGGCCCCGAGCTGCTGGGTTAACCGTTCGCAGTCTTGGCGGCAGCGCTCCAGCTGAGCCTGGGCCTGGGGCAGCGCGTCGCCGCCGCCGGGACTCACCCGTAGCCGGACGCCAGCTCCAACCTGGAGTTCAGTGATGCTGTTGAGCTGGCGCTTCTCTCCGGCCTGGATCGCTTCATCGGCGAGCGTGATGGCCTGATCGCTTTGGAGCACTTCGATGCTGGTGGCCATGGCCTCCAGCCGCGCCTGGGCCTGGGCGAGGGCCTGCTCGGCGCGCCGCAGTCCGCGCACCTGTTCGGCGTCGATCGGCGGCAGTTGGGACAGGGTTTGCTTGAGCCGGTTCGCTTCTGACTGCAGGCGGTTCATCTCCTGCTGGTGGGCTTCAAGCTGTTGGCGCTCCCGCCGCAGTTGCAGGAGGTCGAGCCGCTGACGCACTCCCTCTTGCTGGGTCCGCAGGGTTTGCAGCTGTTGCTGAGCGGCTGCGATCTGCTGCTCCTGCTTCTGCTGCTGCTCTGTTTTGAGGGCGTCCTGTTCAAGTGCCTGCTTCAGCTGCTCTTGCAGCCGGAGTTGCTCTTGCTGCTGCTCCTGCTGGGTTCGCTTGAGTTCCTGCTGTTGTTTCTGCTGTTGCTCAAGGGTCTGGCGTTGCAGCAGCACCGGTTCAAGTTCCGCCTGCAGCAACTGCTGTTGCTGCTCCAGTTCCCGCTCTCTCAGTAAGGCGGGCCGCAGGTCCTGGTCAATGCAGTGGAGCCTCTCGGCGATGGCGCCCAGGCGCTCCATGGCTTGTTCGAGCTCGAGCAGTTGTTGTTTGGCCCCGTTCAGCTCCTCCAGGCACTCCTGTTCCCGTTGCAGCACTTGGGCGAGGGCTGATCCGGCCTTCACGCGCCCCGTCGGAGTGAACACCTGTCCCAGGCGCTGCTGGAGTTGCTCGACCACCTGGCGATCCAGGGGGGACTGCAGCGTTCCGAGATCGGTCTTGGATTGCAGCTGCTGGAGCAGTCGCTCGTAGTCGTAGCTCTCCGGCTTCCCCTCCAGGGGGTTGAAGCCTGCGTCCCCCTGCCGCACCCAGAGGTGGGCCCAGCGCTCGGGCAGCTGCGCGATCCGCCTGCCTTCGACGGGACCCTCCAGGCCCAGCAGCCGCGCCAGCTCGTCTTCCGCTGCTGGACCACTGAGGGCCTGCCCTTTCTGGTTGCTCAGCTGACAGGTTCCCCCGGCACCAGCGAAGCGTTTGCGCAGCGTCCAGCGTTCTCCCTGGGCGGCAAAACAGAGCTCGACCTCCGGCAGGCCGCCATGGGTGCGTGAGCGCAGCTCCTCCACACCGCGCCCGGTGGCGGTGGAGCGCAGGAAGAGGGTTTTGTGGAGTGCCTCCACCAGGGTGCTTTTGCCCGATTCGTTGACCCCTCCCACCAGGGTCAGTTGGCGGCCAAAGCTGAGCTCTAGATCGAGGTGTTGACGAACCCGTTGCAGGCGGCAGGAGAGCAGGTGCATGGCTTACTCCCCCGCGCAGCGGTGCAGTTCGGCCAGGGCCAGCTGCAGCAGTTCGCGCCGCTCCTCCAGCAGCGCGCTGTCCGCCAGTTCGCTCTGGAGGCGATGGGCGACGTTGGCAATCAAGGGGTCACTGGGGCGCTGGCTGAGGGCCTTGAGCTCGCTTGGATCGGGAGCCTGGGCGCAGCGCCCGCGGCGCTTGAGCCGCAGCAGTTGGGCCTCCAAGCGCTCGATCAGCGCGTCGTAGCGGCGATGACCCTCGAGGCTCAGGCTGCCGCTCTCCTCCAGCAGCAGGAGATGTTGTCCTGGCTCGTCGCCCAGGAGCGTCTGGAGCTGCGCTTCAAAGCGCTCCAGCTCCGCGTCGCTGCTCAGCCGCACCGCCGTGGCGTGCCATTGCAGCATCGCAGTCGCCAGAGGGGTCACCTCGGGAAGACTCCCCCGCTCAGCGCGCACCGCCAGGACGACTCCATCGCGGTAGGCGTCATGGCGGGGAAAGCGATCGGGCTCCGGGGTCCCGCTGTACCAGGCCTTGGCATGGACCTGTTTGAGGCCATGCCAATCCCCCAGGGCGACGTAGTCCAGCTGCTCCAGTAGGCCTGCATCGAGGCGCAGTTGGTTCTGGGCGCTGGCGGGGTTCTCCTCATCGGCATCCAAGTCATCGGAGCCAAAACCATGGATGGAGCCATGGGCAAGCAGGAGGCGAGGGCGGTCGCTGGGCAGTGAGGCCCAATCGATCGATCGCACCCAAGCGGTGGGGTCCTGGCTGTCCGTGCGGCGCAACAGCGGGCAGGGCAGCACGATCGCCTGCTCCAGCACGAGCGGTTCGCGGCTCAGGAGCACCTGGAGGTTGGGGGCCCGGCGCTGGCACTCCTCCTGGAAAAAACGTTGGTGCCAGACACTGCCTGGGGCACCGTGGTCATGGTTGCCAGGAATCACCAGCACCGGGCAGCTCAGGCGGCCGAGGGCCTGGCAGACCGCACTGATGTCACTGCTGCTGGGGGTTGGTGAGTCAAAGAGATCACCGGCGACCAGGAGGAAGGCGGCCGCCTGCTCCTTGGCGCATTGACCGATTTGATCGATGGCGGCGATGCGCACCTGCCGCAACTTGGCCCGCTTGTCGGGGTCCTGGACCCGGGCGTAGGGCTTGCCGATCTGCCAGTCGGCGCTGTGCAGAAAGGACAGCATGGGGTGCGTGGGTGTGGGGCTATTTGAGCGCGGACACACCGGGAGTGGGCCGGTCAGACTGACGCTTGGCGCGCTGCGCCCCCCTTGCCCTTGACCTGATGTCCCTTGCGTTGCTGCGCCGGCTGTTGCTGGCTCTGGTGTTGCTGCTGGGTTTGAGCGTGGCCCAACCTGCCTGGGCCGATGGTGCCCAATTGTTTGAGCTCCACTGCGCGGGCTGTCACCTCAATGGCGGCAACATCATTCGCCGCGGCAAAACCTTGAAGCTGGCGGCCCTAGAGCGCCAGGGCATTGCCTCCCAGGAGGCCATTGCGGCGATCGCTGCCCAGGGCCAGGGGCAGATGAGCGGCTACGCGGAGGCTCTGGGTGAGGACGGCGTTCAGCAGGTGGCCGAGTGGGTCTGGCAGCAGAGCCAGGCGGGCTGGCCGAAGGCCTGATCTAGAAGGCCTGGATCCAGGGGTAGACCTCGAGGGCGGTCCAGATTCCCTGGCGCCAATACACATCGTTGTGGAGCAGATCCACCACCTGCTGCTTGGACTCGGCCTCGTAGATCCCGAAGACGTGGCTGCTGGTTTCCGTGGGTCCCAGGGTGATCAATACGCCGTCATCCTTTTGGCGCTGCAGCCCCGCGAGATGCTCCTCGCGGTAAGGGGTGCGCTTCTCCAGCGCGTTCTCGCAGTAGGTCCCCCAGAGAACAAAGCGCACGGATCAGCAGGCGTGTGCGAGCAAGTTACAGCCAGCCACCGGCGAAGATCGGCTGGCGAATTTTGGCGGGCAGCAGCACCGGCAGGTTGCTGGGTTCGGCGCCGGCTTTGTCGCTCCAGCGCACCTTGCAACGGAAGTTGCCGTCCTTGACTTTGAGCACGTATTGCTGAGGAACGGCCTGTTCGGGCATCAGGTACTGGGCCTGATTGCAGGCATCCACCTCAGAGATGTTGGAGGTGTACTCACTCCAGCCGGCCTGGGCGGCGCTGGGGGCGACCAGCAGCGCGGCGCCAAGGAGTCCACGGGAGAGGCGGTTGCGCAGCGCCATTGAAAACGGTCCCTCGCAGGGGCGAACTGCGCTGATTCTGCCGTGCGGATCGAGGGCTGGCCGCTTAGTTGTCGAGGGCCTGGCGCAGTTGGCCGCAGAACTGACCCGCAGCAGCAGCAATGTCCCCCTGCTGGCTGTGGCTTTCAGCCATGACCTTGACCAGGGCGCTGCCGACGATGGCGCCATCGGCGCCCCAATCACGAACTTGGCGCGCCTGCTCGGGGCCGGAGATGCCAAAGCCAACGGCGACTGGGGTTGGCCCCATTCCTTTGAGTTGATGCACCAGGGTGGCGACCCGGTTTTCCAGGGTGGTGCGGACCCCGGTGACCCCGGTGACGCTCACCAGGTAGGTGAAGCCGCGGCTGGCCTGGGCGATGCGGGCCATGCGATCGCTCGGGGTGGTGGGCGCCACCAGCAGCACGAGATCCAGCCCTGCCGCTTCGGCAATGGCCGACAGCTTTTCTGCTTCTTCCAGGGGGAGATCAGGCACCACCAGGCCGGCGGCACCCGCCGCTGCGGCATCGCGGCAGAAGGTCTCCATGCCGCGGTTCAGCAAGGGGTTGCTGTAGGTGAAGAGGATCACCGGGATGGTGAGCTCGCCCTTGAGGCTGCGGAGCATCTCCAGCACCCGACCAGGGGTGGTCCCGCTGCCCAGTGCTCGGCTGGCCGCGGCTTGGATCACCGGACCATCGGCCAGGGGATCGCTGTAGGGAATCCCCAGTTCGATCATGTCGGCCCCGCCGGCCTCCAGGGCCAGGAGGGTGGAGCGGGTGTGCTCCAGATCCGGATCGCCGGCCATCAGGAATGGCATCAAGGCGCAGCGGCCCTCGGTCTTGAGCTTCTGAAAACGCTGCTGGATCGGGGTGCTGGTGGTCACGGCAGCGTGAGATCTGCAGCTGAGCCTATGGCCTCAGCCTTCGCTGTCCTGGGCGAGTTCCCGCATGAGCTTCTCTTGCTCTTCGGGGCTGAGGGCGTCAAAACGCTTCTGCAGCTCTTCGTCGGTGGCAGCGTCGTAACCCGAGCGGTAGCGGCGGCGCTGCTCCATGTAGGTCATGTTTCCGGTCACGACCCGGAACAAGTAAGAGCCCGTCCAGACCAGGACGATGACCACCAGGAGGGCCTGGGCGGCAATGCCCGCACTAAACCCTTCAAAGCCAGCGGCTTGGAAGCCCCAGTAACCGATACCGCCGATGCCAAAGATGGCCAGGCCGGCCAGAAGCGCCTTGCCGCGTGTGATGCCGGATCCCATTAAGTGTTGCCCTGGCCCTGCAGACGCAGATTCACGAAGGGGGCGAAGACGATCAGTCCGGGGAAGAACAGGAAGACCAGTCCATAGACCGCCGTGCGCTCGATCTTGCCCATCACGGTCCAGCGCTTGGTCATCCAAGCCATCAGAGCCAGGGGGACTGCCACCAGGTAGGCACCGGCCAGTGCCCCGTAGGCGGCCAGCACCAGCAGGGTCTCATTGGTGAGGGAACTGAGGAACCCGGGCAGCGGCACGGCGATGGTGCAACGTCCCGGCAAATCTAAGATGGTCTGCGCCGGGACCATGGCGGAATTGGTAGACGCAGCGGACTTAAAATCCGCAGACGGCAACGTTGTGAGGGTTCAAGTCCCTCTGGTCCCACTGACTGCTCTTAGCGAGCTTCGCCGTTCATCCAGCTGATCCAGTCCGCTGAAATCTCTTTCGGGCAGACGGCTTCGCATTCGAGATTGCTGCTGCAACTCCCGAATCCTTCCTGCTCCATCGCGGCCTGCATCGAACGCGCCCGTGAGCGCCGTTCGGGTTGTCCCTGGGGGAGCTGGCCGAGGTGAGCCAACTTGGCGGCGGTGAAGAGGCTCGCCGAGGCATTGCGGCAACTGGCAACGCAGGCGCCACAGCCGATACAGGTGGCTGTTTCAAAGGCGGACAGAGCCTGCTCCTGTCCGATCAACATCGCGTTCCCATCGGGTGCCTGCCCGGTGTTGATCGAGCAGTAGCCGCCGGCGGCAATGATCCGGTCCAGGGCTGAGCGTTCAACCGCCAGATCTTGAAGGAGAGGGAAGGCCGCAGCGCGCCAGGGTTCCAAGGTCACGGTTTCTCCGTCCTGGAACTCCCTGACGTAGAGCTGGCAAACAGTCGTCGCCCGCTGGGAGCCATGGGCCTGGCCATTGACGAGGAATCCGCAACTGCCGCAGATCCCTTCCCTGCAGTCGTGCTCGAAGTAGATCGGGCGCTCATCGCTGCGAATGAGCTGATCGTTCAACTGATCCAGCACCTCCAGCAAAGAAAGGTCTGGGCTGAGGCCTTGGAGCGTGTAGGTCTGGAAGGTGCCCTTGGTCTGCTGGTGCTCCTGGCGCCAGATCCTCAGCGTGAGAGAGAGGGTGGGCGTCATCGGTAGCTGCGGGTGCTGGGTTGCAGGGCTGTGAACTGCAGAGGTTCGCTGTGACGTAAGGGGTCGGCACCGTCTTGGTACTCCCAGGCGGCGATGTGGGCGAAGTGCTCGTCATCTCTCTGGGCTTCACCCTCTGGGGTTTGGTGCTCCTCGCGGAAGTGGGCCCCACAGGATTCTTCGCGGGCCAGGGCGTCCCGGAGCATCAACTGGGCTAAGCCAAAGAAGTCGCTTAACCGAAGCCCTTTTTCCAATTCGAGATTGGGTCCCTCGGCGCCGCCTGGAATGCGAACCCGCGCGCGGAAGTCCTGCTCGAGTTCACGGACCTCCTGGAGTCCCTGGCTCAGTCCAGCGGCATCACGGCTGATGCCGCAGCGCTCGATCATCGTCAGGCCCAACTGACGGTGGAATTGATCGACTGGGGTGTCACCTTTCGTGGCGACCAGGCTGGCAATTCGTGTCTGGGCAGCCGCCAGGGCTTCCCGGCAGGCCGAATGGTCTTGCGTGACCAGCGGTCCGCTGTGACTCGCCAGCCATGCGGTGACGGTGGCTGGTGCGATGAAGTAGCCGTCTGCGAGGCCTTGCATCAGGGCGCTGGCGCCAAGGCGGTTGGCCCCATGTTCAGAGAAGTTGGCTTCCCCGAGCACGAAGAGCCCAGGAATGGAGCTCATCAGGTGGTAGTCAACCCAAAGCCCGCCCATCGTGTAGTGCGGTGCGGGGTAGATCTTGAGCGGCTTGGCGTACGGGTCTTCGCCGCTAATCCGCTCATACATCTCCAGAAGGTTGCCGTAGCGCTTCTCGATGACATCGCGGCCGCTCTCTCGGATGGCATCGCGAAGATCCAGGTAGATCGAGCGACCGGCTGGGCCCACACCTTGGCCTTCATTGCAGAGCTCCCGTGCCCTGCGGGATGCCACATCCCTCGGGACCATGTTCCCGTAGCTGGGGTATTGGCGCTCGAGGAAATAGTCCCGCTCGGTCTCAGGAATGGTCTCTGGATCACGGCTGTCCTGGCGGCGTTGCGGCAGCCAGACGCGGCCATCGTTGCGCAGGCTCTCGCTCATGAGCGTGAGCTTGCTCTGGTAGGGATCGCCGCTGGGGATGCAGGTGGGGTGGATCTGTGTGAAGCAGGGATTGGCAAAGAGGGCCCCCTGTTCATGGGCCCGCCAGATCGCACTGGCGTTGGATTTCAGGGCATTGGTGGAGAGGAAGTAGACGTTGCTGTAGCCACCGGTGGCGAGCACCACCGCATGGCCCGTGTGGGTTTCCAGGGCTCCACTGAGCAGATTGCGGCAGATCACCCCTCGGGCGACCCCGTCGACGCGAATCAGCTCAAGCAGATCCCGCCGGGGTAGCAGTTCCACCCGCCCGAGTTGCACCTGGCGCATCAGGGCCTGGTAGGCGCCGTAGAGCAGCTGCTGACCGGTCTGCCCACGGGCATAAAAAGTGCGGCTCACCAGGGAGCCGCCGAAGTTGCGGGTGGCCAAGGTGCCGCCGTACTCGCGGGCAAAGGGCACCCCCTGGGCCACGCATTGATCAATGATCGCGCTGCTGATTTCAGCGAGGCGGTGACAGCCCGCTTCGCGGGCGCGGAAGTCGCCGCCGCGGACGGTATCCCTGAACAGTCGGCTGATGCTGTCGCCGTCAACGGCAACCGGCCGGGCGGCGTTGATCCCGCCCTGGGCAGCGACCGAGTGGGCACGGCGGGGACTGTCGTGAAAGGTGATCACCTTCACGCGGTAACCCTGCTCCGCCAGGGTCGCTGCGGCCGAGGATCCAGCTAAGCCCGTTCCAACAACCAGGATCGTCAGCTCTCGCTTGCGCAGCGGGCTGATCAGGGGCAGCTCTTCCTTGGTTCTTGTCCAGGCATCACGAACCGGACCCGAGGGAATTCGAGGATTGAGGGCGTTCATCGGCGTCATCCCTGCAAGGCCAACCAGCCGGCGGAACCGGCGAAGCCCAGGCCAAGAATCAATCCCACTGCGCGGGCCGTGCTGCGGATGATCCCAGCGTTCTCTGGACTGAGGACTCCCAAGCTGCGCTGTGCCGACTCACCGCCCTGGACGACATGCAGTCCGAGGGCAAGGCAGGCCAGTCCGTAGAGGGTCAGGGTGATGGGGGACTGGAGGCTTGCGCTCAAGTGCAGGAGCTCGAGGCCAGGGGCTGGTCGCGGTAGTCGTAGCTGTTTGAGGTGGACAGCGATGAAGAGCAGCAGGGTGAGACCGCCGAGGGGTTGCAAGCGGGCGCTCCAGCTGCCAAGACGATCGCCACGTCGACTCTGGAGCTGAGCATGGTTTCCCGCTCTCCAGTTGCTGAGAGTTTTGCCCAGGCTGAGGCTGACGTGCAGGCCGGCCGCGAGTAGCAGCAGTCCCTCAACGACAGGCAGCCACCAGCTGTGATGCAGGGCGCTGGCGTAGTGCTCGAACTGCAGTGGCGCGAGAGGAGCAATGGCGACGCCGATGAGATGAAGCACAAGGAACGCCATCAGCATCAGGCCGGAGCCTGCCAGGAGCACGCGGCGGACCATGGCCATCGGTTGCTGCCTTGAACGCTAGGCAGGTCGCCTCCGCTTCATGACAAATCGGCTGACAGTTTGAAAAGCCGTGGCCAGGCTGATCACTGTTGAGCCCTGGCCCGTTCTTCATGCTTGAGCTGCTGCCGCCGCTCAACGATCACAACCTCCCTTGGATGGACACGATTCATCCAATCGTGGTGCATTTCGTGATCGCCATGGCCCTGATCGGGTTCGTGTTCGATCTGATCGGGGTGATCTGGCGCCGCCCGGCGCTGTTTGAAGCCAGTTTCTGGAATTTGTTATTCGCGACGGGCGCGATCTTCGTTGCGATCATTTTTGGTCAGGTGGAGGCCGGTTTGGCCTCGCCCTATGGCGCAGCGCGCAACATCCTTGATATTCACACCACGATTGGCTGGTCCCTGGCCGGTGTGTTGTCGCTGTTGACGGGCTGGCGCTATGTGCTGCGCAGCCGTGATCCTGAGGCGCTGCCCCTCTCCTTTCTCGGCGCTGGGGCCTTGGTCAGTGCCTTGATCATGGTCCAGGTGGTCCTGGGCGACAAGCTGATCTGGACCTATGGCCTGCACACCGTGAAGGTGGTGGCGGCCACGCGGGAGGGGCTGATCTGATGCTCGTTCAGGCGATGGCCTTGGCCTACAGCCCAGAGGCCACTCCCATTGATCAAATCGCGGGGGAGTTAGGGCCGAATGGCTTGCCCTATGCCCTGCCCATTCATCCGAATTTGGTGCACCTCACCATCGGTTTGTTTGTGATTGCGATTGCCTTTGATGTGGTGGGTGCTCTGTACCCCCTGGAAAAACGGGTCTTTCGCTTTTTGGCCCTTCCGATTACCCGCGGGGGCTTTCACGACGTCGGTTGGTACAACCTGCTGGCCTGCTGCCTGGTGACTTTTTTCACCGTCGCCAGTGGCTTCTACGAAATGCTCACCGCCGTCCCGCTGCCGGGTGTTGTGAGCACCTTTGGGCTCGGCAGCATGACCACGATGCTCTGGCATGGCGTGGGCGGCGTGCTGCTGCTCACGGTGATTACGGCCATGACCGTTTGGCGTGGTTTCCAGCGCTATCTCTGGCGGCGCGACATGGGGCGCCAGGTGCAGTGGCTCTACCTGCTAGTCGGCCTCGGCATGTTTGCGCTGCTGGGTTTGCACGGGACCCTCGGCGCCCAGTTGGCAGCTGAATTCGGTGTGCACATCGCGGCTGACCAGTTGCTGCAGGCCGGCGCTGACCTTCACACCGCCCTGCCCTGAGATGAGCAATAGCGCCCCCCGCCCCAGCCTCTCCCGGCCCGCTCTGTTGGCCTGGTTGGTTTGGGTTGTTCTGCTCCTGGCCCTCAGCGTCTGGATGGGTCAGCAGTCCCACCATTGGCTTCCTGTTCAGGCCTCAACGGCGGCGCCGTTGGTGGATGACCTGTTCAGCTTGGAGACCGCCATCGGCACCTTCGTCTTCTTTGGCGTGGTCTCGGTGATGGTCTGGGTGGTGCTCTTCAACCGCGCCGAGAAGTACGACGACAGCGACGCCTTCCCAATTGAAGGCAACACGAAGTTGGAGGTCATCTGGACCGCTATTCCCTTTGTGTTGGTGATGGCGATTGCCTTCTGGACGATTCGCGCCAGCGACAAGTTGGGGATGTTGGGTCCGATGGAGCACATCCATCTGCGCAATTCCACAGAAGAGGTGGGGGGCTATCCCGGCGATCGCTTGCCGGCTGAACAGGTCGAGGTGATTGCCCGTCAATGGTCCTGGGAGTTTCGCTATCCCGGCAGCAACGTCTCTTCGACTGAGCTGCACCTGGAGCTGGATCAACCGGTGAGTTTGCGGTTGGTCTCCGAGGACGTGCTCCACAGCTTGTTTATCCCCGCCTTCCGCATCAAACAGGACGTGGTTCCTGGCCGGGCGATTGATCTGAATCTCACGCCAACGCGCGAGGGGATCTACCGCCTGCGGGATGCCCAGTTCAGTGGCACCTGGCATGCCGCGAATCAGGTCGATGTGGTGGTGGAGAACTCCCAGGCCCATCAGCAGTGGCTCGAGCAGGCCGCGCGCCAACCGCTGCAGCCGGGCCTGAGCCTTGCCGTGGATGAGTTCGCCATCCGTCAGACCAAGCCCAACCCGGGCTGGGCGACCGTCCCTCCCGCTCCGCCCCCTCAGGTGAATGTCCCTGGAGACCCCAATCAGCCCCATGACGCCTGAGACCTGAGCCGATGACCATCGCCACCTTTCCCCCTGAACCGCCACCGCAGAGCAGCTGGAAGCGCTACTTCGGCTTTTGCACGGACGCCAAGGTCATTGGCATCCAGTACATCGTTACGGCCTTCTTTTTCTTCTTGATCGGTGGCCTGCTGGCCATGGTGATCCGCGGGGAGCTGATTACACCTGCCGCTGATCTGGTTGATCGCTCGGTCTACAACGGCATCTACACGATGCACGGAACAATCATGTTGTTCCTGTTCATCTTTCCGGTCCTCAACGGTCTCAATAATCTGTTGATTCCAACCATGATCGGTGCGCCCGACATGGCCTTCCCGCGTCTGAATGCGGTGGCCTTCTGGTTGGTTCCGATCTTTGGATCGATTTTGATCGCCAGCTTTTTTGTCCCAGGTGGTCCGGCCTACGCCGGCTGGTGGAGTTATCCGCCCGTCAGTCTTCAGAACCCGGCGGGACACCTCTTCAATGGCGAGGGCCTCTGGATTACGGCCGTGGCCCTATCGGGGGTGTCCTCGATCATGGGTGCGATCAACTTTGTGACGACAATCCTGCGCATGCGGGCCCCGGGGATGACCCTGACCCGGATGCCTGTGTTTTGTTGGACCGCCTTTGCGGCCCAGTCCTTGCAATTGATTGGCCTGCCCGCGCTCACGGGCGGGGCGATCATGTTGCTGATGGACCTGAACTTCGGCACCAGCTTTTACCGGGCTGAGGGTGGTGGTGATCCGGTGCTCTATCAGCACTTTTTCTGGTTCTATTCCCATCCGGCGGTCTATGTGATCATCCTGCCGGTCTTTGGGGTCTTCTCAGAGCTGTTTCCGGTGTATTCCAGGAAGCCACTCTTTGGTTACCTCTACGTCGCCTTTGCCTCCTTCATCATTGTTGGCCTGGGCTTGATTGTTTGGGTTCACCACTTCTTCACCAGTGGTGTGGCGCAGTGGATGCGCAATCTGTTCATGGTCACCACCATGTTGATTGCCGTGCCAACGGGGGTGAAGGTCTTTGCCTGGCTGGGCACTCTTTGGGGCGGGAAGTTACGCCTGACGACCCCGATGCTGTTTTGCCTGGGGGGCCTCTTCAACTTTGTCTTTGCTGGCATCACCGGCATCATGCTGGCCACGGTGCCGATCGATATTCACGTCTCCAACACCTACTTCGTCGTCGGTCACTTCCATTACGTGATCTACGGGGCCGCGGTGATGGGGATCTTTGCGGCGATCTACCACTGGTTCCCGAAGTTCACCGGGCGCATGCCCTACGAAGGTCTCGGCAAATTGCACTGCCTGCTCACCTTTGTGGGGGCCAATCTGAATTTCCTGCCCATGCATCCCTTGGGTCTGATGGGGATGCCGCGGCGGGTGTCGAGCTACGACCCTGAATTCACCTTCTGGAACGTGATCGCCAGCCTGGGGGCCTTTCTGCTGGGGGTCTCGATCATTCCCTTCCTGCTCAATATGGTGAGCTCCTGGATCCGGGGTCCCAAGGCCACCCATAACCCCTGGAATGCCATCGGACTGGAGTGGTTGTTGCCCTCTCCGCCGCCGGAGGACAACTTTGGGGAGGAGGTCCCCACGGTGATTGCGCGTCCCTACGGCTATGGCAGCGGCGAACCGCTGGTGGAACACCAGGCTGAGCTGGAGCGCGCCTTGGTGCTGCAGGAGGCGGCGCAATGACGACGACGACCCCGCAGGCTGAGTTGGAGCTGCATCCCAAGCACAACCTCACCGGCTTCATCATTTTTCTGTGCTCAGAAAGCGTCATCTTTCTGGCCTTTTTCAGCGGCTATGCCCTGCTGAAGACCTCAGCCCTCGACTGGCTTCCCCCTGGGGTCGAGGGGTTGGAGTGGAAGATGCCGCTGGTGAACACCGTGGTCCTGGTGTCCAGTTCGGGGACGATCGCCCTGGCTGAGCATTTCAAGGCCAAAGAGAACATGGCTCTCTTCCGGGGGTTCTGGCTGCTGAGCATGGCCATGGGGGCCTACTTCCTCTTTGGGCAAGCCGTGGAATGGGGCGGCCTGAAGTTTGGCTTCACCTCGGGAACCTTTGGTGGCACGTTCTATCTCCTGACCGGTTTCCACGGCCTCCATGTGGCGACGGGAATCCTGTTGATGGGATTGATGTTGGTGAAGTCATTTATCCCCGGCAATTACAGCGGCGGGGAACAGGGAGTTCAGGCCACGTCCTTGTTCTGGCACTTCGTGGATGTCATCTGGATCATCCTCTTTTTACTGATCTACGTCTGGCAGTAGCCCAAGAACCATGATCATTGACGACATTCACTACGACGTCATCGTGATCGGCAGCGGTGCTGCTGGCGGCACGATCGCTGGGCAGTTGGCGGCCTCGGGCAAGCGCATCCTGCTGCTGGAGCGTGGTGGGGTGATGCCCCTGGCGGATCAGAACGTCGCGGACGTCGACTTGTTCCGCAAGGACCGCTACCACCCTGGTGAGCAGTGGTTTGGGACCGATGGGGATCCCTTCTCGCCCCAGACGATCTATGCCTTGGGTGGCAACAGCAAGATCTGGGGCGGCGTTCTCGAGCGCATGCGCGAGCGCGAGTTTGGCGGCCTCCCTCTGCAGGAGGGGACGGCTCCGAATTGGGAGCTGAGCTACGAGGATTTCGCCCCGTACTACGACCGTGCCGAAGCGCTCTATCGGGTCCACGGCGAAGCCGGTGTCGACCCGACTGAGCCTGGTCGCACTGGGCCCTATGGCCATCGCCCGAGGTCCTTTGAGCCCTGGGTGGCTGAGCTCAGGGCAGCGCTGGAGCGTCAGGGGACCCACCCCTATGCCCTGCCGCTGAGTTGGTCGGAATCCGCTGAGGACCCCACGGGTGATGCGGAGTTGTTCGGCGTGGATCTGGCGAAACAGGCCAGCAATGTCAGCATCCGTGATCGCGTCAAGGTGCGCCGCCTGCACGTCAACCCCAGCGGCAATGAGGTGCGTGCGGTCGAGGCGGAGGTCGACGGTCACGCCTGGTTGTTCAGTGGCGATCTGGTGGTTCTGGCCGCAGGCGCCATCAACAGTGCTGCGATCCTGCTGCGCTCAGCGACCGAGCACCACAGCCGCGGACTGGCCAACGGCTCTGATCAGGTGGGCCGCAATCTGATGAAGCCCCAGCTGACGTCGATTATTCAGCTGGCGGCGGCGGCCAATTCCGGTCGCTACGGCCGCAGCCTGGGCATCACGGATTACCTCTGGGGCGACAGCAATGTCAGCTTCCCCCTGGGCTCGATTGCCAGTGGCGGTGGTGTTCTGCAGGACGCCCTGTTTGCGGAATCCCCACCGGTTCTCTCCCTGGTGACCAAGTTGATGCCCAACTTTGGCCTGGAGCAATTGGCTGCCCGATCGGTGACCTGGTGGGCGATGAGCCCGGTTCTGCCCGATGCCCACAACCGGGTGACCCTGCGGGGGAATCATCTCCAGATTCACTACCTCCCGAACAACCGCGAGGCCCATGACCGCTTGGTCTATCGCTGGATCGACACCTTGAAGAAGGTGGAGAACGACCCCCTTTGCCATGTGGTGAAGCCCGCTCCAACGCACCCCCGCGGTGAGGCTCCTCTGACGGTGATGGGTAGTGTCTGCGGCACCTGCCGCATGGGCTCCAATCCGGCGACCTCGGTGGTGGATCTCCAGGGGCGGAGCCATGAGCTGGCCAACCTCTATGTCGCTGATGCCAGCGTCTTCCCCAGTTGTCCGGCCGTGGGCATGGGGCTGACGGTGATCGCCAACGCCCTGCGGATTGGCGATCAGGTGTTGGGTGTGCTGTGACCAGCGGCTCGGGCCAGGCGACCTCTGAACTCCGCCGGATGGCGGAACGGGACCAGGACCAGGTGCCTTGGTCGCTTTGGGGCAGTTACTTGCCGGAGCGGCAATGGGGGACGGTTCGAGAGGACTACTCCGCCGATGGCAACGCCTGGACCTCCTTTCCCCATGACCATGCCCGTTCACGGGTCTACCGCTGGGGAGAGGACGGCCTGCTCGGGATCTGCGATTCGGAATGTCGCCTCTGCTTTTCGCTGGCCCTTTGGAATGGTCAGGATCCAATCCTCAAGGAACGCCCCTTTGGCTTGGCCAACGGCGAGGGGAACCACGGCGAGGATCTCAAGGACTACTACTTCCACCTCGCCAATACGCCGACCCACAGCTTCATGCGTGGGCTCTACAAGTACCCGCAGCAGCGCTTTCCCTACGAAGACCTGATTGCTGAGAACGGCCGGCGCAGTCGCGATCAACCCGAGTACGAACTGGTCGACACCGGCATCTTTAACGAGAGCCGCTATTTCGATGTCTTTATCGAGTACGCCAAGCGCTCCCCCCGCGACCTGGCGATTCGCCTGAGGGTGATCAACCGCGGTGATCAGGCGGCTCCGTTGACCCTGCTGCCCACCCTCTGGTTACGCAATACCTGGAGCTGGGGCTACCCGGATGAGCAGGAGCAGCCGATGGGTCTCAAGGGTGATGTCCTGCAGGCCCAGGTTGGTGGTGGCTTGGGCGGCTACGAACTCCACTGCCGTAATGAAGGGCGTTGGATTTTTACCGACAACGAAACCAACACCGAACGCCTCTATCAACAGCCCAATACGCGGCCCTATCAAAAAGATGGCTTCCACCGCTATTTGATCGAGTCCGAGCAGGGGGCGATCAACCCCCAGCAGAGCGGGACCAAGGCTGCTCGCCTCCTGCAGCGCACCCTGCAACCTGGCGAGGAATGGCAGGTGGACCTGCGCCTGATGGCCCAGGACGAGACCAGCGGGAATGAGGCCTTTGGTCCTGAGACTGATGCCCTGTTTGTGCAAAGGGAGCGGGAATGGCATGAGTTCTTCGCCGAGCGTGTTCCCAACCTCTCCAAGGAGGACCGTTTAATCCACAGCAGCGCCGCGGCGGGGTTGCTCTGGTGCAAGAAGTACTACGGCTGGAGTGTTCTGCGCTGGCTGGACGGCGATCCGACCTCCCCGGTGCCACCCCCCCAGCGCTGGGCGACGGACAACGCGGAATGGCAGCGGCTGCATGCCCACGACGTGATTTCGATGCCCGATGCCTGGGAGTACCCCTACTTCTGCCAATGGGACCTGATGTTCCATGCGGTCGCCTTTGCGGTGATCGATCCGGCGACGGCCAAGCAACAGGCGATGGTTCTGCGGACGCCCCACTACACGGCGCCGAATGCGCAAACCCCTGCCTACGAGTGGGCCCTCTCTGATCCCAACCCGCCGATTGGCGCCTGGGCGGCGATGCGCATTTTTCAGATCGAGCGCAAGCAGAACGACGAGGGCGATCTGGGCTTTCTGCATGCGGCCCTGCGGAAGTTGATCCTGGAATACGGCTGGTGGGCGAACCGTAATGACCGGGGGGGAGACAACCTCTTTGAGGGGGGCTTCCTCGGTCTCGACAACATCGCGGTGTTTGATCGCCGTTACCCCTTGGCCGATGGCAGCCGCATTGAGCAGTGCGACGGGACCGCCTGGATGGCCTCCTTGAGCCTGAACCTGCTCAATATCAGTGTGGAATTGACGCGCACGGAACCCGAGTACGCCGATATCGCGGAGCGGTTTGTCTACGACTTTGTTCAGCTGGCCCTGACGCTGAACCTGCCCGGCAATCGCGGCTACCTGAATTGGGATGAGCAGGACGGCTTCTATTACGACGTCATCAAACGACCGGATGGATCGACGGAATACCTGCGGACCCGCTCGGTCTCTGGCCTGATTCCACTGTTGGCTGTGGCCAGCTTTGACGTTGAGACGATCAAACGGCTGCCTGTTCTTGATGTCACCCAGAGCTTGAGCTGGTTTTTGCATGAACGCACCAGCCCTGATTGGTTGTTGGATCACTTCGGGCAATGGCGCCATGACCGCCTGCTGTTTGCCCTGGTGCCGGAGCAGCGGCTCCGCCGCATCTGCGAGAGGCTCTTTGACGAATCAGAGTTTCTCTCGCCCTACGGCATTCGCGCCCTCTCGAAGGTCTACGAAGACCAGCCCTACAGCTTCACCGAGGGGAGTGAGACCCAAACCTTGGCCTACAGCCCAGCCGATAGCCCGGTGGCGATGTTTGGTGGTAACTCCAACTGGCGCGGTCCCGTTTGGATCCCAATCAACTTTCTCTTGATTGAGTCCCTGCAGAAGTTTGGCCACTACTACGGCGATGACTTCAAGGTGGAGTTCCCCACCGGCTCTGGCTGCTGGATGAATCTTTGGGATGTCTCGCTGCAACTGCAGCATCGTTTGGTCAATTTGTTTCGCCGTGATGCCTCCGGTCAGCGGCCCTTCTTGGGCGATGTGGAGCTGTTTCAGAACGATCCCCATTGGCGGGATCTGATGCTGTTCAACGAGTATTTCCACGGCGACAACGGCCGGGGGGTCGGGGCGAGTCACCAAACCGGTTGGACGGCGATGGTCTGCAAGATGATCAATCAGCTCAGCCGCTATCCAGCGCCAGGCGCCCCTTCATCACAATCAGCGGACAGCCATTGAGCCCGTTTCTAGTTTGCGGGTAGTGGCTGGTTGATCCAGTGTTCGAGGCACAACTGCAGAAGCCCGATCGTCAGGACTTCGATCTGGTGATCATTGGCAGTGGTGCTGGTGGCGGCACCTTGGCGCGGGTTCTCGCGCCGACGGGTCTGCGCATCTTGATCCTGGAGCGCGGGGATTGGTTGCCCCAGGAACCGGAGAATTGGGATGCCGAAGCTGTTTTTCAGAAGGGTCGATACGTCTCCAAAGACATCTGGTACGACGGCAAGGGCCAGCCGTTCCAGCCAGGAAGTCATTACTTCGTCGGTGGTGCCACCAAGATGTACGGCGCCCACCATTTCCGTCTGCGGCAGCGGGACTTTGAGGAGCTGGAACACCGCGACGGCGTCTCCCCGGCGTGGCCCCTGCGCTACAGCGATTTCGAGCCTTATTACCAAAAGGCTGAGGAGATGTATCACGTCCATGGACTTCGCGGTGAGGACCCCACGGACCCGCCGAGTTCAGCGCCCTATCCCCATCCGCCGATTTCCCATGAACCGCGGATTCAACAGCTTGCCGATGATCTGCGTTCGGCCGGATTGAACCCGTTTCACGCCCCCAGTGGCGTGATGCTGAATGAAGCCAATATGGAGATCAGCCGCTGCAGGCGCTGCAACAACTGTGATGGCTTCCCCTGTCTGGTGCATGCCAAAGGTGATGCCGAGGTCTGTGGTGTCAGACCGGCGCTCAAGGAAAGCGGCAATGTCTCCCTCTTGACCCGCGCTGAGGTGAAGCGTCTGGTGACCAATCCAGAGGGGAGTGCCGTCACCTCCGTTGAGGTGGAACGCGATGGGGAACAGCTCAGCTACAAGGCCGATGTTGTTGTGGTGAGTTGCGGCGCGGCGAATAGCGCCCGCTTGCTGTTGATGTCGGCCAACGACCGTCATCCCCGCGGATTGGCCAATGGCTCTGATCAGGTGGGCCGGAACTACATGTTCCACAACAGCAAGGCCGCCGTTGCCCTGTCCCACGAGCCCAATCCAACGGTCTTCCAGAAGACCATCTCAATCAATGACTGGTATTTCGGCGATGCCGATTACGACTACCCGATGGGCAATATTCAAATGACGGGTAAGACCCGCGGCGCGATCATGAAGGGCTACGCCCCACTGGAGACCTTCCTGGTTCCGGGCTGGACCATGGACAAAATCGCCGAACACGCCCTCGACTTTTGGGTGTCAACGGAGGATCTTCCGGATCCAAATAACCGGGTGACGATCGATGCGGGGGGGCACATTCACCTGAACTACAAGGTCAATAACCAGACCTCAGCGGATCGGCTCTGGGGTCGCCTTCAGGGAATCCTCGACAAGCTCTACTTGAAGAAACACCTGGTGGAGCGTCAGGTGTACATCAAAAATGCCATGGGCATCGCGGCCGTTGGTCACCAGGCTGGGACCTGCCGGTTTGGCACGGATCCGGCGAGCTCGGTGCTCGATGTCAATTGCAAGGCCCATGAGCTCGACAACCTGTATGTCGTCGATACCAGCTTCTTCCCCAGCATTGGGGCGGTGAATCCATCCCTCACCGCCATCGCCAATGCCATTCGTGTGGGCGAGCACCTGACGGCTCGCCTGAAGACCTAGAGGGTGAGGCCGGTCTGGAGCACCTGCTCGGTAATGGCGTGATCCAGCGAGAAGAAGCCGCCGCCGCAACCGATCAAGACAACACACATCACGACATACATCGCCGCTTTCTCCCAGCTGGGGGGCTCGCCCACCCCCAGGGGGCCGGCGTAGTCCCCTTCTGGAATCAGATAGGGGTCAACGGCAACGAAGGGCAGTCCACCCTTCATCTCCAGGACCATGGCGTAGGCCATCGACACCAGAATTCCAAAGGCCGCAATCGGGGTCAGGATTCCGGCCACCAGCGCGATGCCGCCGGCCCACATCGATCCGGCTGAGAGAAAGCAGAGCCAGGCCGGGGTGCCCAACATTTGCGACCAGGTCTGCAGGTTTTTCAGCTTCGGCCAGCCATGGCGGATGAAGCAGATCCCCGTAAAGACCCGCAGCACCAGCAAGGAGGCTTCCGCAATAGGCGAAGGGGCCAGACCTGCGGGTGCATCGGGCACCAGCAAATTCACAAGAGTGACGTCCACAGCACTTCCGTGACTTCCCGAAAACTAGACATCACAACCGAAACCGGCCGCGCTTAATCCACGCTGATGAGCTGCAGCTGGTGGCCGTCTGGATCGCGCACCTGCAATCCCCGCTGGAAACCCAAGAGCGCAGCCTGCTCGCTGTTCAGCGTCTGCACTCCGTCGGACACGTGCGAGCCGCCAAAGGACTCGAGACGTTGGCTGATGGCATCGAGCTCAGCGACCTCAAGGCGGATCTGCCAGTGGGCCAGGTCTGCCGCGGATTGATCGACCGGCAGGGGCCTCCCCCCGGTGGGCTCGATGTAGTTCAGGCATTCCACCCCCGCTCCCTCGGGGCAGCGGTGGGCACTGATGTGGACCCGCGTTCCCTCCAGGCCATCGAGCCGGTCCTGCTCCAGGCCATGGTTCACCCCATCACCGCCAAAGCGCAGGCCGAGGAGTTCTCCATAGAACGCGGTGCTGCGTTCGGTGTTGGCGTTGGCAATGGCGCTGTGGTCGATGCCAAGGAAGGTGCCCCTAGGCGTGCTGGGATGCCAGCGGGCATCGCCTTTGCCCCCTGGGAACTGCAGCAGCTCAAGGCAGTGTCCTTCGGGGTCGTGGAATTTGTAGGCCTGAATTCCAGCCGCCCCTTGGTTCCACTGCGGCAACGTTTGCGGTCCAGTGGAGATGGGCTGAAGCGCACCGGCCTGCACCTGGGCCGTGATCGGCTCCGCCGCCTTCGCCATGTCGGAGACCACGATGCAGATGTGCTGAAACCAGAGATCGCAACTTCTGGACTCCTTCGGAATCGGACGCCCAGGACGTAGTCCTGGCCCCAGTGCCAGCACCTCAGTCAGCTCCAATCGCTCCTGGCCGAGTTGGAGTTGGTGCAGGCGCAAGCGGCTTCCAGGCAGGCCGATGAGCTCCGCGTAGGGACCGGCGTCGATGTCGAATGCGGCCACCGGGCTGAAGCCCAGGTTCGTTTCGTAGAACGCGCAGAGGCGGTTGGTATCTGAGCAGCTAAAGCCGATGCTTTTGATCTGTGGAGTCATCGGGCACCTCGGGTGTTGGTGAAGAGGGAATAGAGCTGGTTCGAGGCACAGATGAAGAGGCGACTGCCGTAGCGATCGCCAAAGCAGAGGTTCGAGACCCGTTGGGGAACACGAATTTTTCCGAGGAGCGCTCCATCCGCGGCAATCACATGCACGCCATCACCGGCGCTGCACCAGAGGTTCCCCTGCTCATCGATTTGAAATCCGTCGGCCCAGCCGACATTGACTTTGTGAAAGAACTGACCCGGTCCCAGGCTGCGTCCATCGGCTGCGACTGGATAGCGAATGATGTGTTGCCGCGGTTCATCGGCGTCAGGGGCTCCTGTCTCAGCGACATACAGCCACTGCTCATCGGGTGAGAAGGCCAGACCATTCGGTCCGTCGAGGTCGCGGATCACTGCATCAAGCTCGCCTGTTTCAGGGTCCAGGCGATAGAGCGCAGCGGGTTGCTCAGAGGCTTGCCGGCCCCCTTCGTAGTCATTGAGCAGGCCATAGAGGGGATCGCTAAACCAGATCGATCCATCCCGCTTCACCACGACATCGTTCGGTGCATTCAGGCGTTTACCTTCGGCCGCATCCACCAGGGTCGTCACCTGTCCGTCGTGTTCCAGTCGGGTGAGACAGCGACTGCTGTGGTGGCATTGGATCAGGCGTCCAGCGGCATCACGGGCTTGTCCGTTGGCGAAGTCAGAGGGTTCCCGAAAGACACTGACCCCATCGCGTTCGCTCCAGCGCAGCGTGCGGTTGTTGGGGATGTCGTTAAACAGAAGGCAGTGGTGGTCTCCAAACCAGAGCGGACCCTCCAGCCAGCGAAATCCCTCCGCAAGCAGCTCGAGCTCCGCGTTGAAGAGCACCAGCTGCTTGAAGCGCGGGTCGAGGCAGTCGCAGTGTGGAGCAAGCGGGCTCATGGCTGGGCAAAACAACCCGGTTGCAGATTCAGCCAGCGCTCATCCCGCGGTTGGATGGCCATCTGGATGCAGGGCTCATCCCCCAGTTGTTCGGAGAGGTGACCGCAGCGTCCCTCTGCATCGGTGATGCAGTTCTGATCGCCGCCGAAGGAGAACTCGCCAGGCCCCACTTCAATGCGCTGGCCATCCATGCTCGTGATGGCCCAGCGCCCCTTGAGCACATAGATCAATTTGGGTGCTGGGTTTTCATGCCAGCTCGCTTTCCAACCCACGGGTAAGACCACGGCCGTGGCCATTAACTCGTTCTCAATCACCCTGTTGAACAGAGGGGTATTGCGCGGTCCCAGTTGGATCAACTCAAAACCGCTGAGCTCGCAGTAGGTCTGTCGACTGATGCCATCGGCATCACGCCAAAGGTGCCAGTAGCCAAGAGCAATGCCTTGGTCGCTGTTGTTCACGGTCTCTTGTTGCGGTGGGCCCCAGCTCAGCTTGTCCTTGGTCCTGGTGGTTGTCAGCTGTGGTCTGTTACCGCCGCCATGCATACCCTGCGGATGAGTGATCAAACGGCATGTCGACGAATCCCTACGCCATGGAGACCCTCTCCAATTTCCTCAAGGGAAAGGTGATCATCGTGACGGGCGGCAACAGCGGAATCGGTAAGTCGATTGTTGAAACGGTGGCCCGCCTTGGCGCCAAGGTGGTGATCGACTACCGCTCCCATCCCGAGGCAACGGAAGAGCTCGAGCAAGAGATTGGCGAGCTGGGGGGCTGCTCCTTTGGGGTGCAGGCCGATGTGGGCAAGTTGGATGATTTGCAGCGTTTGGTTGAGGCCGCGGTGAGTCGTTATGGCCGCCTCGATGTCATGGTGAATAACGCTGGTATCGAAACCAGGACGTCGATTCTGGACACCACGCCAGAGGATTTCGACAAGGTCCTGAATGTCAACCTGCGCGGCGTTTTCTTCGCGACCCAGTACGCAGCCAAGCAGATGATCGCCCAGGGCAGTGGCGGCCGGGTGATCAATATCTCCTCGGTGCATGAGGACTGGCCGATGCCCAATAACACCCCCTATTGCGTGGCCAAGGGTGGTGTGCGGATGTTGACCCGAACCGCTGGCGTGGAGCTGGCCTCCAAGGGCGTCACGATCGTGAATGTGGGTCCTGGCGCTGTGGCCACGCCGATCAACGACTCGACGATGAACAACCCGGAGTTGCTGGCCAAGCTCAACGCCGCGATCCCGATGGGGCGGATGGCTCAGCCCGATGAGATCGCCAAGGTGGTGGCTTTCCTGGCGAGCGATGCCGCCAGCTACATCACGGCCACCAGCATCTTTGCCGATGGCGGAATCATGCAGAGCAGTCCTGGGCTTTAAGGGCACGCCTTGACCGTGCGGTCATGAAGATCACCCCCGAGCAACTGCTGCAGATGCGCCGCCGCCATCGCGGTTATCGCATCACCTTGGGGGCGCAACTCCTGTTGCTCTTGCTGTTGCCGGTGGCCCAGCGGGTGCCCTGGTTGCTGTCCTTGATGCTGTGCCTGCTGGCCATCGAGTTGATGGTGTTTTTGGCGCGCTATTCACCGCTGGGACGTAAACGCCTGACCTACAGCCTGGGCACGCTCGCGGTGGTGCTGGAGATCACCTGGCATCTGGCCCTGCGTTGGTGGCCAATCCTGGGAAAAATTCTGACCCTGCCCCATGTCATGGTCTGGGTTCTGTTTCTTTTGGTGGTGGCGATTCGCAAGGTCAAGGCTCTGGTGCGGGAGCCCTATGTGACCTTCTCGGTTGTGCTTGGGGCCGCCTCGGGTTACCTCAGTGTCGGTCTGGCTGGTGGTGTGCTGTTGACAGCTCTTTGGGTGCTGCACCCAGCGGCCTTTCTGCAGTCATCCCTTCCTCAGCTCTCGGCCCTGGGAGACCTCACCGTGGCCGTGGCTCCAGCCCTGATGGCGGCCTCGTTTTCATTGCTCACCACGGTGGGAACGGAGGTGCTGCGTTCGAGTGATGTCACGGTTCAGGTGTTAGCGAACCTGATCACGATTAGTGGGCAGCTCTACGTCGCCATCTTGATTGGTTTGATTTTGGGGCGTGTGCATCGCCGGGCCGTGATCTAAGGCGATTTCGGCGGCATCATGTGCTCGGTTTGAGAGCACCGCCGTGG